>NJBP01000083.1 GCA_005223085.1 Candidatus Aerophobetes bacterium Ae_b3b
GTTAAACTATGCTCTATCTTGCTTTAAGCTACGCAATACCTGGGAGAGAACGTTGATTATCTCGGATCGGTCTACCCGGGCTTTCCTGAACCTAATTTTCAGAATGAAATCTTTTTCCGGAGCCCGGAATTGGTACTGGTAGTATTGAGGTCTTCCTCGGGTAGGTTTTGATTTTCTAAGTTTTGTTTTTACCTCTCGGACCGTTAATTTTCCTTCCCGTAGTTGTTGGCAAAACTCCCTGATATTTTTTTCATCACCTTGCCGAACAAGCAGTAACAATAAGGATTTAGGAAAAGCGTCCGATGTTCGGACGCTCCTCTTTATGTCTTTCGGCAGTTTAAGTAGACTGATCATCTCATTAACATAGGTTTTGGGAAGGCCCAGCTCTTTAGCCGCAGCTCTCTGGGAGTAGCCTGGGTTTTCCATTCTCTGATTGTCAATTAAGGTTTGAATAGCCTCTGCTTCTTCTAAAGCCGGGAGGTCTTGTCGCTGAATGTTTTCAATCAACTGGTGAGTGAGTCGAACCCGCCGGTCGATATCTTTTATGATGCAGGGCAGCTCTGAAAGTCCCGCTAATTTAGCGGCCTCATAGCGGCGCTCGCCGTTGATAATCTTAAAATAATCGCCGTGGTCTACATACTCTACGGTAATAGGCTGGAGAAGACCGTGCTCTCGGATCGACGCTGCCAGCTCCTTTAAAGTTCTGGCATCACGGCGTCTTCGGGGCTGGTCAGGATCAGACTTTATTCTGGAGATATCGATCATCCGGGCACCCGAGATCCCTCTGGTTTCCTCCCTGATACCTTTTCGTTTCTTTTCAACTACCTCCTCGGTTTCACCAGGCAGGGAGGCAAAGGTATCGTGGGCCAATTTTCTTAGAACAAGTTCCTTTCTTTTAGCCATAATCCAGAATCTCCTCGGCTAATCTTCGGTATACTTCTGCGTACTGCGACACGGGGAGGTAGGTGGTGATCGGCTTCTTGAAGGTAGCTGCCTCTGCGTATCTTACGCTGCTTTTTAGCTCCACTTTAAACACCTTATCTTTGAAGCTTTCTAGGATAGTATCGCGGTATACTTCCTCCAGCTTCCTTCTTCCGTCATACCTATTGATAAGGTATCCCATGATTTTAAGCTGAGGATTGGCTCTTTTTCTAATTTTGGCAATCGCGCCCCTTAAGTGGGCGGTTCCTTTCACCGCCCACTCCTGGCATTCCAGAGGTATTATCACCTTGTCTGCGGCCACCAGTCCAATTCTCGTGGCCAATCCTAAACTTGGGGGACAATCAATTATGGTGTAGTCGTAGCTGGCTTTTATCTCTTTTAATTTGTCGACTAAAAAGTATTGGGCGTCAGGCTCTCCCGCCAGTTGAAGGTCTATTTTGCTCAGGTCAATATTAGAGGGAATAATATCGATATTTTGAAAAGAGGTCTTTTGAATGGCCCTCAAGACGGGGATATCATCATCTAAGAGGATATCGGCTACGGTGATCTTGAGGTTGTAGATACTATCTAAAAAGACCGAGGAAAGATTTCCCTGTTGATCTAAATCGATGAGGAGGATCTTTTGGTTTTTTTCCGCGAGGGCCCCGGAAAGATTAAAGGTGACATTGGTCTTTCCCACTCCTCCCTTTTGATTGGCAATAGCGATAACTGGGGAAATTTTCTTATTCTGTGGGCGTTGTCTTTGCCTGACCATTCCTTACCTTGCTCTCTTTTCAGAGCCCAGGCTCAACTCTAGTTGGGGGTTGTTCAGCTCCTCCATTGCCTTTTGATAGGCAATTTTATGCTTAAACCCCTGTTTGAGATATTTCCATATCGCCTGGATCTTCTTAAAGTCCTCCTCGGTGAACTCTCTGGCCTCGAGCTCACCCCGGGGGACCTTTTTCGGGTGAATATAGCCCTTTTGTTCCAGGTAATAGAGTTTATGTCTGGGGATGTCTATTTTTTCCAGAATATCAGAGGTCTGCATCATTCTCCCTGGTAGATTTATAAATATAGATTTATTCTTATATACTATAGCCCAGAAAAAAAATATGTCAAGGGTGCGATTTGGGGCATAGGTGAAGTGGGGCTAGCTCTCGACACCTTCACGGAGTATCCAAATTCAGAGTGTTTGACTTACAAGCGCTAAAATGTAATATATTACCTGATTCAATAAACGCTTGGTAGGGTGAGGATAAAGGTAATGAATGCACCAGAAAACGATGAACAGAGGACCGGGTTAAGCTACAGATGGGTAATATTTTTGATATTGGCAATGGGATATGCTATAGTCTACTTCCATAGGGTGGCACCCGCGGTGGTGGTTCCTGAATTAACCAGGAGTTTCCGAATTAAAGGGGTGGCTCTGGGAGTTTTGGCTTCGGCTTACTTTTACCCCTATGCTCTTATGCAGCTTCCTTCGGGATTGCTGAGTGATTCTCTAGGTCCAAGAAAAACAGTAACCGCCTTTACATTGATTGCCGCGGCAGGAGCTATCCTGTTTGGGATTTCTCCCACTTTTTTCACGGCAATTCTGGGTAGAATTATGGTCGGTCTGGGGGTTTCGGTACTTTTTATACCAACTCTTAAAATTCTAGCTAACTGGTTTGAAGTGGAGAAGTTTGCCATTGTAACCGGGATCTTAATGGCCATTGGTGGGCTGGGTTGGCTCTTTGCAGCCACTCCTTTGGCACTTTTGACCCTGTGGCTGGGATGGAGGGTAACCTTTATTATTATTGGTCTGGTGAGCCTTGTTCTTGCCCTCCTTACTTACCTTATAGTGAGAGACCATCCTGCTGAGCTGGGAGTTTCCGGTATCCTTAAGGCTGAGGGTACTACCTCATCTTCATCTGGGGAACAAAAGTTACCTCTGCTTCAGGGAGTTAAAATGGTTTTATCTGAGAAAAAATTCTGGCCTCTGGCTGTCTGGTTTTTCTGCACCGGAGGGATCCTTTTTGGCTTTGGAGGTTTGTGGGCAGGCCCCTATCTGATGCAGGTGTATAACCTCAGTAAGGCTCAGACAGGAAATATCCTGATGATGATAGCGGTGGGAATGATAGTGGGAAGTCCAATGTTAGGCCTTCTATCGGAGAAGGTCTTTCATGGCAGAAAATTGGTTTTGTTGATAAGCTCCTCTACCCTAACTGGTATTTGGGTGTTGTTTGTCCTTTTAGTAGATGGACTGAGTGTTTTCTTTCTTTATGGACTATTCTTTCTGCTAGGAATATTTGCCAGTGGCATAGTGGTTATTGGCTTTGCGGCAGCCAAAGAACTTTTTCCAGCCCAGATCGCGGGTACCTCAACCGGTATGGTGAATCTATTTCCCTTTGCCGGAGGGGCTTTGTTTCAACCAGTGATAGGCTTAGTTTTAGATTACAGTGGTAAATTGGATAATATATACTCTATAGAAGCTTACCGGATCTCTTTTGTGGGGTTTCTGCTGGCAGCCATACTAGCCCTGATCTCGGTACTTTTTATGAGGGAAACTCCCCTTGTAAAGACAGGAGAAATTTCCTGACCTCTTTTTACCACTTTGCTCTGTTCCGCTTGACTTATAGATCTGCCTTTGCTAGCATTTGAAGAAGGAGAACTGTAAATACTCAGTAAACCCCGTTAGAATTCATCTGAAGGGTTAGGTTCATGGGTTGCTTTTCAAGCCGGTGCAACGCCACCACCTAACAAACATATCTTAGAGGAACTTGTGTAGCTTTAAGACAGAAGGACCTATATGAGGATATTTAACTATTTTCAGCCAACAGATATTAGATTTCCCTCCTTATCAAATTTCATCTCTTCTAAGGTGCCAATGATTTCGATATCATCTCTATGAGCGAATTCTTGGAGAAGCGCCTTCGATACACATACCTCATCAAGCTTTAAGATGTTCTTTATCCTTACCACTCGTGCTTTTTCTGACTCGACTCCCCAGCAGGTATCGAGCTTTATACCTTAAAGAATCACCTAATTATTTTACATTTTCTTTTTGACAAATGAGCTTTTACATGATCATATAACTTATGAAGGCATGAAAGAATGAGGGGATATAAATTTATATCTATCAAAGAGAAGATCCTGATAGTCTCTCAGGTGATAGCTGGGGAAGAGATACAGCTTGTAGCCAACAAGCACAGGGCAAGTAGACCTTCTATTTATAGCTGGACCCAAAGAGCAAAAAGTGCCTTAGAGAAAGCACTAGGCCTAAAGAGGCAGGACCTAAGTTAAAAAGAACCAAGCTTGATGCAAAAGATAAGATGATTCAAGAACAAAAAAAGGAAATAGGCAGACCAAAGGATATCATCAAAAAGAAAGAAAAACAGCTTGGAAATTTGAGAGGGAAAATAAACCTTGAGAAAAAAGAAATTCCTCGCCCTTCAAAGTGTCCCCATTGTGGATTTGAGAAGATATACAAAAATGGCCCCTACAAGATAACGGCAAAAAGATTACTTAATGAATTTAAAAAGGGAAAGAAAAGGAGATAATAGTCCAGCAGTTCATTTGCTCTTATTGCAAGATTACTATTCATCCGCCAGAAAAAAGAGAATAGTTATTTTTCTTTAATAGCTGCACTACAAAGTAGCCTTACCATAAAGCAAAATTTACCCACCAATGCTCAGTTAAAGAGGGTCTTTATTCGAAAGGGGCAGATTTGTTCTCTTGGATAGCAAGTATCTAACGAGATCTAACCTTCATTTCCCAGATTAAAATAATCTCTTAATGGTGTAAAATAATTATTATTTTGAAGGGCCATTCAAGCCAAAATAGTTCATATCTATTTAAATTTCGCTTAAACTATCCTTAGAATCAAGGCTAGTTTCAATTTTCCTAAAAAAACTCTTGGGGGAGTTGACAGTGGGACTTAAATTTAGTATAATATAAAACGATTAGCGAAACGATTAACGGAATCAAAATAAGGACGTAATATGAGAAGAAAAGCAGTAACTATTAAAGAGGTGGCTAAATTAGCCGGAGTTTCTACAACTACTGTTTCCTACGTAATTAATAAGACTGGTTTCCTTAGTGAACAAACCCGAGCAAAAGTTCTTAAAGTAATAAATGAACTTGGTTATCGTCCTAATATAGTTGCCAGAAGCCTAAGAAGTAGAAAAACAGGCACCGTTGGTTTAATTGTCTGTAATTTGAGAAACCCCTTTTTTTCGGAAGTATTACAGGGAATTGAAACATATTTAGGTGAAAAAAAGTATAGTCTTATTGTTACCAACACTGATTACGATAATGATAAGGAGAAGGAATCAATTGATATGTTTTATAATAAACAAGTAGATGGGGTAATTATTGTTCCCGGAGAAAATACCAATAAGCACGTAAAATTCCTTACAGAACGAAACATTCCAGTTGTTTTACTTGATAAAAAAATACAAAACCTAAATGTTGATGTTGTTTTAGTAAATAACATAGAAGGTAGCAGGAAGCTCACTGAACATTTGATAAGTTTAGGGCATAAAAGAATCGGAATCATAGCCGGACCTCTTAACTCTACTACCGGTAAAGAAAGATTGGAAGGTTATTTAAA
>NJBP01000084.1 GCA_005223085.1 Candidatus Aerophobetes bacterium Ae_b3b
TTAAAAAGAGAACGTGGAAAAACTCCTTATGTTGCTCAAAGAAAATTAGAACATCGTGTAGGAATTATCTCCAGTTTTACGGAAGACATGATAGCTAAAGGCTTAAAACCGAGCACCAAAATTCTCTCCCTCTGTTATAAAAATCCTTCCAAGATTGTGGCAAAATATTTAAAAACTGCTCCCAATGAAAAGGTAGTTTTTTTAAAAAGACTGCGGTTTGTAAATGATGAACCTATCTTTATTAGCAGTAGTTATATTCTTAAACATCTTGTTCCCGGTCTTGTAGAAAAAGGACTATCCAGCGAATCGTTATATCAAACTTTTGAAAAGGATTATGGAATAACTCTTTCCGAAACAGATGAGACAATACAAGCTGTAGTTGCAGGAAAGAAGGAAGCGGAATTATTACATATTCCTGTTAATTCTCCGGTCCTTTTAGTGCATCGAATTGTTAAAGATGATAAAGGACTGACAGTTGAGTATAACACTGCTATTTCCAGAGGAGATAAATTTAAATACCGCACTATACTAAGAGGTAGAGGGTAACTTTTGTCTTAAAGTAAGATTAGGAAATAGGCACAAAAAGATGAGAGAAAGGGGGTGGTGATAATAATCATAAAAGAGGGTCGTTTAGTGGTTAGAAATTAAGGAGGAAAAAATGAAGAGTAAAGTTGTCAAATTGTGTCTGCGTAGTGTTATGTTCTTGGTAGCGATTTCTCTATTAAGTGGAACTTTTGCTTGCCTACAAGCGGAAGAGATAAATTGGGGAAAAGAACTGAAAAATTGGGAAGGAAGAGAATTAAGAATAATAATGATCGCGGATCCCTGGGTTGATGCTTTTGCGGTGATTAATCCTGAGTTTGAGAAATTAACTGGAGCTAGGGTTACGGTTGACGCCTACCCATATGATGGGACCCATGAAAAACAAATTATGGTAGGTGCAGGACGTTCTACTGACTATGATGTGATCGTTCTAGACTGTCCTTGGGTGGGCGAATTCGCTGAAGTAGGATATGTGGAAGATCTCACACCCTATATGAAAGCTTCTAATCCCGAAGTGGTAGCTTGGGATGATTATCTGGAAGCTTATAAAACAGTTGCTACCTGGAAAGGAGAGATTACAGGTATGCCATTTGGAGCATATCACGTTCTGTTTCACTACAGGAAAGATTTATTTGGTGAAGCAGGTTTTACTCCTCCCAAGACCTTGGAAGAATGGAAAAAAATTGCAGCTTACTTCACCAACAATCCAAAATATCCAGGCCTTTATGGAACTGCACTAAATTATTTCCGTGGTGCACCTATTGGTCAGGCTTGGTTTGAGTATATCTGGAACGTTGGTGGAAAACCTTTCGAAAGTAACTATCCAGGCTCCCCCGATCCCTATGCTGATATGACTCCTAAGATTAATTCCCCTGAAGGAAGAGAAGTGGTACAACTGTTTATTGATATGGTCAAATATGGACCTCCAGGGGTAACCTCATATGCTTGGGATGAAAGAGCAACAGCTTTTGCTATGGGGAAAATAGCTACGGTGAGTTGCTGGTCAGCGAGAACTCCCTTATTCGTAGACCCAGCTCGATCAGAAATTACTGATAAGTTCGCCACTGCTGTAGTTCCTCCCAAAAAAGGAGTTAAGTCCGTTCCTCCGCTTGGTGGATGGGTGATGGGTATAAATAAATTCGGTGTTCAAAAAGATCTCGCTTGGGATTATATTAAGTGGTTCACTAGCATTCCGATACACAAAAAATTTATGAAAGCAAAACCCGTAGGAGGCCCACCCAGTAGATACTCGGCAATGTTGGATCCTGAGCTAAACAAAATGTTCCCTTGGTATAAGAGCATATACGAATCAGCTAAACTTACCTATGAGGACTGCCGACCAAGAATCCCAGAAAGTTTTGAGATTATTGATACCATAGGGCTGTATACCTCTAAAGCGGTAGGTGGTGAGTTAACTGCAGAAAAAGCTATGGAGGAAGCGGAGAAGAAGATTAAGAGTGTTTTGGCAACGGGCGGATATTATATTCGGGAATAACGAATAAAAGCTGGTAGATAATGAATAAAAGCTGGCTGAACGCTCCATAATCGGTCGTTCAGTCAGCTTTTTGGAATATTTAGTTTGACGAGAGTGGTAGTTATTATTAAAAATGAGTAAAAACGCGAGAGTTATAAAATACGTTTTTGTTTTACCTGCAATTATTTATCTAATTTTACTCACAATTTATCCTCTAATATACTCTCTTAAGATAAGTGTTACTACTTTAAACATAGCAAGGCCCTACCCACCCCAATATATAGGTCTTAGTAATTTTGTAGAATTACTAAAGGATTCTATATTTCTTACTGCAATGAAAAATACCTTTTTTCTTACAGTCCTTAGCATTTGTGCAGAATTTATCTTGGGGTTTATTATAGCAAGATTTTTTTTTATGGGAGCAAACCTTAAACTTAAAGGTGTAGGTTTATTGAGAACTATTTATATGTTGCCGATGATGGTTACACCCCTAGTTTTTGGATTGATATGGCTTTACATATTTAATCCTACCTTGGGAGTAGCTAACTATCTTTTGAGTCTTTTGGGTTTTCCACCTATATCATGGTTTGGAAGCACTAATATAGCTTTATATTCTATTGTTCTGATTAACGTATGGGAATGGACACCGTTTATGATGTTACTATGTCTTGCTGGTCTTTCAACTATTCCCCCTGAGTTATTTGAGGTAGCAAGAATTGATGGAGCTGGCTGGCATCAAAGTATAGCTTTTATAGAATTACCCTTGGTAAGGCGAGTTATACTTATTGGATTAATGATAAGGATCATGGATAATTTCAGACTGTTTGACTTAGTTTATGTAACAACCGGTGGTGGGCCGGGAAGTTCCACAGAGACTCTTAGTATGTTTACCTACAGACAATCTTTTATGTTTTTTAATGTAGGCTATGGAGCCGCTGCCTCGATCATAATTCTCATTTTAGGAATTATCCTTGCCCAGATACTTATAAAGTCTGTGTGGGGTAAAGAAGAATATGCGTAAAAGAGAAATTAAGACAACTCTATTGTATGTTGTTCTAATATTGATAACGTTTCTCAGTATCTCTCCATTAATATGGATATTTTTGACTGCTTTTAAGATTCGTAGAGAGATATTCGCTATCCCACCGGTATGGATACCAAAACTTCCAACTTTAAATAACTTTATCAGCATCTTTACAGGAGGATTTTCTCGTACTCCTTTTATTTACAACTCTATAATTATTAGCTTATCCACCACTCTGTTAGCTATGGTAATTGCCACCATGGCAGCATATGGCTTTGCCAAATTTAGAGTTCCTCGTAGTAAAGATATCGAATTCTGGATTCTTAGTACCCGAATGATGCCCCCTATTGCTGTAGTTATCCCTCTTTTTCTGCTCTTCAGAAATGTTGGTCTTCTTGATACCAAAAGAGGCTTAATAATGGTGTATATAGCTTTTAACCTACCTTTTGCCATATGGATGATGAGCATTTTTTTTAGACAACTTCCAAGAGAGATTGAGGAAGCTGCGGTAATTGATGGATGCTCAACATTTAGTCTTTTACGTTATATTAGTTTGCCACTTGTTGCACCTGGTTTAGCCGTTGTTGCCATATTTACCTTTTATTTTACTTGGAATGAGCTTTTATTTGCATTGATTCTTACCGGTAGAGTAGCAAAGACCTTCCCGGTTTCCATCTCTGAATTTAGGGGGGTGGTAAATATTAGATGGGGACCCATGGCTGCCTCCTCAATTGTTCATATTGCTCCAGTTATAGTTATAACCTTCCTTCTTCAAAAATACATAATAGCTGGATTAACTTTAGGGGCCATTAAGAAATGATCTTCCCCAAGACAAAATTCAATCCACCCTATTTTATGGGAATCGACGGTGGTACAGAAAGCATCTTCCATGATCATTCTCGAGGTGGATGGCCAAGAGAATTCTATAGGGAAATTGGTCTTTCAGAACTTCTCGGAAAATTTTCTCTTTAAATTCAATGTTAAATGTATAAAAGTGAGCTATTGACCCTTTCCTCTAAACAAAATTCCCCATTTATCTATATTTTAGATCACAGAAAGACGCCATTTTGGCGTCTTTTTTACTTACTGGACATTTCCCAAAAATTCATATAGTTTTTCCCAGGATGCTGAATTAAAGGGGAACTCCCAATTCATCCACCTCTTGACAATTTGTATCTCTTATTGTTTTCAAAAGAGATCGTATCTTAAAGTTGATTTTATGAAGGTGGGCCAGATCTGGTTGAAATCTAGCATATTCTTCTGCTAGCTTTCTTCAAGGAGGGCATTGAAAACTATACTGAGAGGCTAGCTTCGTCTTTTATTACTCCCAGAGGATAGGAGGGAATCATCTTTTCTTCCATCCATTTGAGAGAATCAAGAGGTGAGAGTCTCCAGCAGGTAGGGCAGGGGGAAAGAATTTCTACCAGAGCGAATTTTTCTCGCTCGATCTGGACACCAAATCCTTTCTTAATGGCTTTCTTTGTCTTTCTTATATTAACCGGACTATTCACAGCTACTCTTTCTAAATAAGCCGCTCCCGGTAAGGATGAGAGCAGCTCACACACCTTTAAAGGGTAGCCCGCCTCCTTAACCTCCCTACCAAAGGGAGTGGTAGTGGTCTTCTGGCCTATGAGAGTAGTAGGGGCCATCTGTCCACCGGTCATCCCATAGGTGGCATTATTGATAAAGATCGTCGTAAAAGCCTCGCCTCGGGAGGCAGCATGCACAATCTCGGCTGTTCCTATGGAAGCTAGATCCCCATCTCCCTGGTAAGTAAAGACAATCTTGTCGGGACGAACTCTTTTTATCCCGGTGGCTACGGCGGGAGCTCTTCCATGAGCTACTTCTATCATATCAAAATCAAAATAATTGTAGGCCACTACTGAGCAGCCCACCGGACAGACACCGATTGTTTTTTCTTGGATCCCCAGCTCATCTATTACCTCACAAATCAGCCGATGTACTATCCCGTGACCACATCCCGGGCAGTAATGCAGAGGGTTATCCCTCATAGATTTTGGTTTTCTAAATTTTTTCTCGCTTATCTTTCCCATCCTTCCATAACTAGATTAACCAGATCTTTCGCAATTTTTCTACCGGTTTCCCTGACAGCATCACTTTCAGTTTGCACCTCTCCTCCTTCTGTGGGAGTATAAGTTGTCGCTTCTTCTACTTTCTTCTCCCACAAAGCCTTTCCATCCTTAGTGGGAATCAGAGCCACGGAGATCTCTAGCCTTACCCGGTATTCTGTCAAATCCATGGATACCTCGGACAAGGTTTCTTTTAAATATTGAGTGATCTTTCCTCTTAATATCAAATCAGCCTCTTTTTCTCCTACCACCTTCAGCCTACCGTCAAGAAGAAATTGCTCAACTACTGAGTTAGTAAGGGTCTCTGCCAGTCCATACTGGAAGGTCTGATTATCGAAGGTAGGTATGGCAATTTTCGAGACTGCGGC
>NJBP01000040.1 GCA_005223085.1 Candidatus Aerophobetes bacterium Ae_b3b
ATGGATGGGTAAAGGAGTAGGTAAGGCCATAAAGAATGTTAACGAGATTATTAATCCAAAGATTAAAGAGATGGATGCAACCCATCAGTCCGAGATCGATCAATTGATGATTGAATTAGATGGAACGGACAATAAAGAGAAGTTAGGGGCGAATGCTATTCTGGGTGTCTCCTTGGCCACAGCCAGAGCTGCGGCAATGACCCTAGGTCATCCTCTCTACCGTTATCTGGGAGGTAGTGAAGCGAAGTTGCTTCCTCTTCCCATGATGAACGTCCTCAACGGAGGAAAACATGCCGATAATAATGTGGACCTGCAAGAATTTATGATTATGCCGGTAGGGGCCTCCAGTTTCAGGGAAGCTCTTCGCTGGGCCTCAGAGGTCTTCCACCACTTGAAGTCAGTTTTGAGGGAAAAAGGATATAGTACTGCAGTGGGAGATGAAGGTGGTTTTGCTCCCGATCTATCTTCTAATAGGGAAGCCATAAGGGTGATTATGGAGGCTATCGATAGAGCAGGATATAAACCAGGAGACGACATCGCCCTGGCCCTGGACCCGGCTGCCTCCAGTTTTTATGAGGGGGGAAAATACCTGTTAAGAGCTGAGGCGATCATAGAAAAGACCACGGAGGAGATGGTAGAATTTTACGAAAGTCTGGTCAGAGATTTCCCAATTTACTCTATAGAGGATGGATTAGCAGAAGATGATTGGCAGGGTTGGAAGCTGTTAACCCAAAGATTGGGGGAAAGGATCCAATTAGTAGGCGACGATATTTTTGTTACCAATACTCAGAGGTTCAAACGCGGAATAGAGATGGGAGTTGCCAATTCCATTCTTATTAAACCAAATCAGATTGGTACTCTTACCGAGACCATCCAGGCTATTCAGATGGCCAAAAAGAATGACTATGCCGCTGTAATTTCCCATAGATCAGGAGAGACAGAAGACACTTTTATCTCTGATCTGACAGTAGCCATGGGAACGGGTCAGATTAAAGCTGGATCCTGCTCACGGAGTGAAAGAGTAGCCAAGTATAACCAACTTCTTAGGATTGAGGATGAATTGGGAGACCGCGCTGTCTACGCGGGAAAGAAAAAGTTAAAAGCAAGGGAATATTCATAGCCAAGAAAAGAGCGATGCATACGGTTACTTTGATCCCGGGTGATGGAATTGGTCCGGAAATTACTCAGGCTGCCCGACATTGTCTGGAGGCTACCGGAGTAAAAATAAAATGGGAAGTAGTGCGCGCCGGAACTTCGGCCATGGAAAAGTATGGTAGTCCTCTTCCTTCTGAAGTTATTGAATCCATAAAACGAAATAAAGTAGCCTGGAAGGGTCCCATTACCACACCGGTTGGGGAAGGTTTTCGCAGTGTAAACGTTGCTTTACGAAAGAGTCTCAATCTATATATGTGTCTTCGGCCCTATAAGTACTATCCAGGAGTGCGAGGTGGATTCCAAGATGTTGATTTGATCATTATTCGAGAGAATACAGAAGATTTATATGCCGGAATCGAGTTTGAACATGACAAACCTGAAACAAAAAAGCTCATTGACTTTATCCACTCACTAAAGGGTGTCAAGATAAGTGATGATTCTGGGATCAGCATCAAACCTATTTCTATCTTTGCTTCAAGAAGGATAGTTGAAACTGCCTTTCGCTATTGCCTTAAGAACAGTCGAAAAAAGGTAACCGCTGTTCATAAGGCCAACATAATGAAGTTTAGTGATGGATTATTTTTGAAGGTAGCCAGAGAGGTTGCTAGTAGGTATGAAGGAAAAGTAGAGTTTGAAGAGAGATTGGTTGACAATATGTGCATGCAGCTTGTTCAGAAACCACAGAATTATGACGTTCTGGTACTGCCCAATCTTTATGGTGATATTATCTCTGATCTCTGTGCTGGCCTGGTGGGTGGATTGGGAGTAGCACCGGGAGCAAATATAGGGGATGAATATGCTGTATTTGAGCCTACCCATGGAAGTGCCCCCAAGTATAAAGGAATGAATAAAGTCAATCCCACCGGGATGATTCTTTCCGGAGTAATGATGCTTAAGTTTCTGGGAGAAGAAAAAGCCGCTGATAGGCTGGAAAGAGCAGTAGCCGAAGTAATTCGGGAGGGAAATAAAGTGACCTATGACCTCAAAGCTCATCCTTGTGATCCTACTGCTGCCGGAACACAAGAGATGGCCCAAGTAATTATAGGGAAAATAAAAAATTAAAGAGAAAATAAGACTTGCTTTTTTGTATTTTTGTGCTAGAATAAAAGCAGTGGCAAAACGTGGAACTTAATCTTAAGATTAAAATAAGGAGAAGAAGTTAAGATGGATGGTCGAGTCCCAAAGCAACCCATAAAGAAGAAAAAGCAATCGATACCAAAGAAAAAGCAATCTATACAGAAGAATAAGTTTAGCCGGAACCTGTTTCTTCTTTTCATTATATTTGTGGTGGTTATCTCCCTTTTCAATTTCATTCGTCTAGGCTCCAGTGTTAAGGAGACTGAGCTTTCCTATTCCCAGTTTATGGAAATGGTGGAATCACAGCGGATAACCAAGGTTACTATCAGGGGACATATCATAAGAGGGGAGCTGGGTACAAATATGCCATTTAAGACCTATGCACCAGAAGACCCTGAGTTAATTAAAATCCTGCGGCAAAACGGGGTGGAGATTCAAGCTGCTCCTGAAAGTTCCCCTTGGTTATTGAATGTACTGGGGGGACTTTTGCCTATTCTGATATTTGTGGTTATCTGGATCTATATTATGAGACAGATGCGTATAACCGGGAGTAAAGCTCTTTCCTTTGGGAAAAGTAGAGCCAAACTTGCTTCCAAAGACACGGTTAAAGTTACTTTTAACGATGTTGCTGGTGCAGAAGAAGCCAAGGAAGAGTTAAAGGAGATAATCGAGTTTCTAAAAAATCCTCAGAAATTTCAGAAGCTGGGAGCGAAGATTCCTAAAGGGGTAATTGTAGTTGGACCTCCTGGCTGTGGAAAAACTCTTCTGGCTAGAGCTGTAGCCGGAGAAGCCGGCGTTCCTTTCTTGAGCATTAGTGGGTCAGATTTTGTGGAGATGTTTGTAGGAGTGGGAGCAGCGAGGGTAAGAGATCTGTTTGAGCAGGGAAGGAGAAACGCTCCCTGTATTATCTTTATTGATGAGTTAGATGCCGTGGGAAGGCAGAGATTCGCTGGTATTGGGGGAGGACATGATGAAAAAGAACAGACTTTGAATCAACTATTGGTGGAGCTGGATGGCTTTAGCCCTCGTAAGGGAGTGATAATAATGGGGGCCACTAATCGCCCGGATGTTCTGGACGTGGCTCTTCTTCGACCGGGAAGATTCGATAGAAGAATTAGCATCAATATCCCCGATATAAGGGAAAGAGAAGATATTCTTGCCCTTCATATGAGGAATAAACCCATTGCCAAAGAGGTGAATATTAAGGTTCTTGCTCGCAGAACCCCTGGATTTGTGGGTTCAGATATAGAGAATTTGGTTAATGAGGCATCTTTGTTAGCAGCAAGAAGAAACAAGGATAGCATCGGTATGGTGGAATTGGAGGAAGCCATTGACCGAGTAATTGCTGGGCCAGAAAAAAAATCAAGAATTATGCGGGAAAAAGAAAAAAGAATTATTGCCTATCATGAAAGCGGCCACACTGTGGTAGGTAATCTCCTCCCCCATGCTGATCCGATCCACAAGGTTTCCATTATCCCCCGTGGATCGGTAGCATTAGGATATACTTTGCAGTTGCCTGTTGAGGATAGATATCTGGCAACTAAATCAGAACTGCTGGATAAGCTCAGTGTTCTTCTTGCTGGACGTGCCAGCGAAGAGCTCATTTTCAAAGAGGTTAGTACCGGGGCTCAAAATGACCTCGAACAGGCCACTCACGTTGTAAGAAAGATGGTCTGCGATTATGGAATGAGCGAAAAATTAGGTCCGGTCGCTCTAGGAAAGGGAAATGCTGAAGTTTTTCTGGGGCGAGACTTTCTTAAAGAGAAAAACTATAGCGAGGAGTTAGCCTTTGATATAGACAAAGAGATTCATCGGATAATACAGGAGTCTTATGACCGGGCACTTAGAATCTTAAGGGAGCATAAGGGTAAACTCATACGATTAGCCGAAAAGCTGGAGGAACAGGAGGTATTGGGAGAAGAGGATATAAAAGAAGTTCTGGGAGAAAAAATAACAGAAAAGATCCCAGGAGAAAAAAAGATAAGAAGAAATAGGACAAAGTTGGTGCTTAAAAAGGCAAATGCGCATAAATCCTCGAGTTCTAATCCTGAGAAATGAAAGAGGTGTCAAAGACGAGCTAAAGAAGATAGGAGTTAGTCAGGAAGCGGTAAAAATTCTTGCCCCCAAGGCCTTCCATTATCTAATTAAAATAGAGGGAATTCCCTCCCCAACTGCCAACCTTCTTAAACAGGAGATGCTTTCCGTGATGGCCGATGCAGCCATCTCAAAGGAGGTAGCCTCTTTCACCTCTAAAAAAAGCGGTGTTTTACTTATAGGTACTGAGGCACAGTTAAAAAAAGTTCTTCCTCGATTAAATAGACAGCCCTTTAATCTACCCGAGGTTTCCCAAAAACTGGCTGAGCTTCTCAAAAACTTTAAAAAGGGTAAATTCGTTCTTTCTTTTAAAGAGAAAAAAATGGATTTGACTAGAAAAGTGGCAGTGATGGGAGTATTGAACCTAACCCCGGATTCATTTTATAATGGAGGAAAATATACTACCCAGGCCCGGGCCTTGAGGAAAGTGGAAGAAATGGTTAAGGAGGGCGCTGATTTGATTGATGTGGGGGGAGAGTCTACTCGCCCAGGAGCAAAAGAGGTGGGGATAGAAGAGGAGATAAGAAGAGTCATCCCTGTTATAAGTAAAATAAGGGAGCTCTTTGAGATACCTGTTTCCATTGATACTTACAGGGCAAAAGTAGCAAAATCGGCTCTGGAAGCAGGGGTAGACATGGTTAACGATATAAGCGGTTTAAGATTCGATCCCGGGTTAAAAGAGGTAGTCGCCCGGTTTGGGGCAGCAGTGGTATTGATGCACATAAAGGGAACTCCGCGAGATATGCAGAGTAATCCCCGATATGAATCTTTAATGGGGGAGATAATCTCCTACCTCTCAGATAGTATAAGATTAGCTCAAAAAGCCGGGATAGATCTAGAGAAAATAATTGTTGACCCGGGGATTGGCTTTGGTAAAACCCCCGAACATAATCTTCAGATTTTAAACCATCTGGGGGAGCTGAGGAGTTTAGGCAGGCCCATTTTAATTGGTGTCTCTCGGAAATCCTTTATTGGAGCCATCTTAAAGCTACCTTTAGAAGAGCGGTTGGAGGGTAGTCTGGCGGCGGCATGTTTAGCGCTGATGCAAGGGGCAAAAATTATAAGGACTCACGACGTAAAACCCACACGCCGGGCAGTAGATCTAACCCAGGCTATTATCCAGAGCTAGAGGTATAATCAATGATTGTTTTAGGGGTTGATCCTGGTACGGCTGCCACTGGATATGGATTAATCAACACCGGAAAAAATCCTGAGATGATAGAGTGTGATTGCATATATACCTCATCCCAGATGGAAATGGCGGACCGTTTAAAAATCATTTACCAGAAAATGGGTGAGATCATCCACAGATTCCATCCAAAAGAGGTGGCTATCGAACAGATTTATTTCAGTAAAAACAGCAAAACAGCACTATCCATCGGACAGGCACGAGGTGTAATTATGTTAGCCGCCTCTAATGAAGGAATTAGGGTTTTCAATTATAGTCCGTTAGAGGTTAAGCAAACTATAACCGGATACGGACGAGCAACCAAACATCAGATTCAACATATGGTTAAGGATTTACTTCATTTATCTTGTGTTCCGAGATCCACTGATTCCGCTGATGCTCTTGCGGTGGCCCTTTGTCATTATTATTCTAGAAGATTTAGCGAATACTGACAATTTTTTTGGAGGATTTATGATACTACGGTGCATCGAATGCGGAAGAAATTATCCAGTAAATGACGTCAGATATAGGTGTGATTGTGGAGATTTATTGGAGGTAGTGCATGATACAGAATCGCTTCGAGGCAAGATTTCTCGAAAGACTTTTGACCAAAGATTATCCACCAGAGAATTTCCTTATAATTCTGGTGTCTGGAGGTATAAGGAGCTAATATTAGATATAGACAATAAATTCATTGTTTCCCGACCGGAAGGAAATACCAATTTATACTCTGCCGAAAAAGTGGGAGAATGGGTCGGTGTTAAGCACCTATGGCTAAAGCATGAAGGAGAAAACCCTACTGCATCTTTTAAAGATAGAGGAATGACCACTGGAATTACTGTGGCAAAGATGATGGGATTTAAAAAGGTTGCTTGTGCCTCTACCGGAAATACTTCTGCTTCCATGGCTGCCTATGCTGCCATGGCTGGTATAAAAGCCATTGTCTTTATCCCTCAGGGCAAAATTGCCTTTGGCAAATTAGCCCAGTCCCTTGCCTATGGGGCAAAAACCTTGCAGATAAAAGGTGATTTTGATGATTCTATGAACCTGGTTGAAAAGATCTGTGGCCAACTAAAGATATATTTACTGAACTCAATTAACCCCTTTAGAATTGAAGGGCAGAAGAGCATCGGCTTTGAGGTTTTACAACAATTAAAGTGGCAAGTCCCTGATTGGTTTGTCTTACCCGGTGGTAATCTCGGGAATAATTCTGCTTTGAGCAAGGGTCTTAAAGAATTATACGAAATCGGATTAATTAGTCGAGTCCCCAGGATAGCGGTGATACAGGCTCATGGGGCGAATCCCCTTTATAGAATGTGGAAGAAAAAAACCTCCTTTAAACCGGTTCAGCCAGTCACGATTGCTACTGCCGTAAAAATTGGAAATCCCATTAGCTGGAAGAAATCAATCAGGGGAATTGAATGGAGTAGGGGAGTGGTAGAAGAAGTTAGCGAACAGCAAATAATGGACGCCAAGGCTATGGTTGACCAGGCCGGAATTGGAGCTGAGCCAGCCTCCTGCTGTAGTGTGGCTGGAATCAAGAAGTTAGTCAGGTCCGGCATCATTCACAAGGAAGATAAGGTGGTGGCTATTCTAACGGGAAGCCTTTTAAAAGACCCCGATGCCGTAGTTAATTATCATCTGGGCAAGCTAAAGGGGATTGAATCTACTTATGCCAATCGGCCAATTCAAATTGAAGCCAGCCTGGAGGCCATTAGAAAGGCCTTAGATTAAATCATATTTAACCGCAGAACACGCCGAGAACGCTGAGAATCGGGAAAATTAGTGAAACGAATCTCTGATGCTCACATTTTATTAAGTTTTTCTTTTCAATTAGTCTCGGCGCACTCTGTGATCTCTGCGGTGAATAATTACAAATGAAGTCTATAATATTTGTGGGAGATGGGATGGCCGATTATCCTTTGCCAGAGTTGGGCGGCAAGACTCCTTTAGAGGTAGCCAGTACTCCTTGGATGGACTGGTTAGCCCGGAGGGGGAGATGTGGAAGGCTGATTACCATCCCCGAGGGAATGTCTACTGGCTCAGCAGTGGCTAATCTGAGTATCTTAGGTTATGATCCTAGAATTCACTTCCAGGGAAGGGGCGTCCTGGAGGCAGCCAGTATGGGCATCAAGTTAAATCTCCAAGATGTTGTCTTCCGATGTAACACTATCTGTGCGGAGAATAACAAGATAAAGAATCACTCCGGTGGCCACATTACCACTCAGGAGGCGGCTGAATTGATGAGGACGATTGATCAGGAGTTAGGAAGTGATCATATCAAATTTTATCCTGGCGTTAGTTACCGACATCTGTTGGTTTTAAAAGGGGGAAAGTTCTCAGCCAATGTTGAATGCACCCCGCCTCATGACGTTTTAGGTATACCAATAGACAGAGTATTGGTCAGGGCAAAAGATGCCCAGTCTAAGAAGACTGCCCAGCTTCTTAATAAGTTGATTCTTGATTCTGCCAGTATTCTTGAACAGCATCCAGTTAATGTGAAAAGGAATCACCAAGGGAAGGACATGGCAAATGTGATCTGGCCCTGGTCCCCCGGTAAAAAGCCGGTGATGAAGACACTTCAGGAAAGATTCGGGATAAAGGGAGCGGTAATATCGGCAGTCAACCTGATCAAGGGACTTGGAGTTTATGCCGGCTTTGGCATTATGCAAGTAAAGGGAGCAACTGGGCTATATAACACGAATTATGAGGGAAAGGCTGATGCTTCTCTTGCGGCTTTAGAAAAATACGATCTTGTTTTTGTTCATGTTGAGGCAAGTGACGAGGCTGGCCACGAAGGCAATGTTAATCTAAAAATTAAAACTATCGAGTATTTTGATCAGAGATTAGTGGGCAGAGTTTTAGGTGGCATTCACGAGAAAGTACGTATTGCCTTATTGCCGGATCATCTTACTCCGATTGCGGTAAGAACACACGTTGCTGACCCGGTTCCTTTTTTAATATACGATCCTGAAAAAACGGGTGATGAGGTTAGAGAGTTCAACGAATCATCCTGCGGTGAAGGAAGCCTGGGTTTACTAGAGGGAGATAGGTTTATTAAAAGGGTTTTGGGTATAGAAGATCAAATTCTCACCTAAGATGAAAATTCTCGTCCATAAGAGAGAATACGAGGTAATTGAGTCACCTCAACCACATATCCTCGTTCCCACCAGAAAGCAGCTCCACGGCTGGTGGCCGGGAAAGAGAGAATGTACTTCGGAGCGAATGCTCATTAACCCCTATAATGGGTGTGGTATAGGCTGCTTTTTCTGCTACGCTCGGGCCTTTCCTGGATATTTCCGTACTTTTCGAGACTCCGGTGTAATTACGGTAGCCAAGGATTTTGATCAGGTAGTAGCCGAGCAACTGGATTCCATAGATATTGCTGCCTGCGGGTATCTGAGCCCGGTTACCGACCCATTCCAATCCTTGAATGTCAAATATCACCTTTCAGAGAAGATAATCAGGGTCTTTGTTGAAAGGAACATTCCTATCGAGTTCATTACCAAAGCTCCCATTCCTGAGGAGGTTATCGATCTTATAAAGCAGCAGTCCCATTCCTTCGGGCAAGTTTCCATTCTTACTCTTAAGGAGGATTTAAGAAAGATTCTGGTTCCTCGGGGTGCCTCTACAGATCTTTTATTGCAAAATCTAGAGAAATTGACCCAGGAGGGAATTTTTGCTGTCTGCCGCATTGATCCGATCTTTCCTTACGTTACTGATAAGATAAAAGAGTTGGTGGAGTTGATTGAGAGGATAAAATCCCATGGAGTTAGCCATATTGTGACCAGCATCCTGGATATTCCTCAAAAAACTAAAAGAGATGTTTTCTCGACGATAAAAAAATATTTTGGAGTGGCCATGGAATGGGATTATCAAAGACTTTATCGAGAAAACATCGATGGGTATCTCAATGCCGATATAAGTTATCGAAAAAGAATTTTTGATGGACTGCGCAATGCGTGTGAGAGGAAAAATTTAACCTTTGCTCTCTGCATGGAATACGAGATCGAAAAGGGAGAAATTATCGGTCTAAATCAGGAGTTTATGAGTTCTCGCAACTGCGAAGGAATTGATATTCCTCTCTATAAAAGAGAAGGAAAAAAGTTCTACCCAGCAGTTGATTGCGCCGGGGACTGCTTATATTGCACCGATCCTCGATGTGGTATCGAAGACCTTGCTATGGGATGTGAAGGATCCAGGAAAGACTGGCGGCTTAAGGATTATCGGCGATGGTCAAAGGAACATATTGAGGGGGGATAGGGCTTAGCCGATTCCTTCGGAATGTCCCCCTCAACGGCCCGATCTCCTACAAGTAAGAGTTCATATTATAGACGCAGACCCTTCAACCGTGTCCGTGCCGAAGAAGGGAGAGAAGGTGTAATACTCCTCTGGACACGTGCATTTCTTTAAATAAATTAGCTGATTATGTCTTAAAGAGAAAATTGGGAAGACAGATAACCAAGGAAGAGGCTTTGAAGTTATTAAAAGATTGTGAAAAAAACTGGGGGTTAATCCATCAGACAGTAAATACCGATCACCCTGATGTAATTTGTAACTGTTGTCCCTGTTGTTGCGCTCTGTTGCGGGCGGTCATTTATCATAGCAAGAAGGCAGGTACCAGCAAGAGTAGATTTCGCCCTAAGGTTGATCCTTCTAAATGCAGGCAATGTTTAAAATGTACCAGAGTGTGCTATTTCTCGGCGGTGATTAATAAATATGGACGAAGAGTTTATATAGAAGATAACTGTTATGGGTGTGGTTTGTGTGCTTCTAATTGCCCTAATGGAGCTATTGAATTGATTGAAGTTTTACCTCGGGATCACATTCCTGCTGGTGAAGGATTTGGCGTTGGCTGGTCAATACCTAACAGTTGGTCAACACCTGAAAAAGACAAATTAAGAAAACCTGGGTCCTGACGAACAAGAGCAAGTTAAACTTTTAGTAAGCAAAATGGGAGGTAAAAAGTTTCAAGTCTTTCCCGGCTGGCAGAGTGCCGCAGGCATTGAGAAGACGAACAGGTTTGTTGATCGCTGATAGCTGACCACAGTGAGATAAATAAAAGGGGACAGGCTCCTTTTGTGAATTTGATGAACCATGAGCTATGAGCCATGAACTATGAAGCTGATACACAGCGACGAAGGGGAAAAGCTCCGAGATATATTGTTTTTGGAGATTGACCTTGACTTTTCATTAAATTCTTGACAAAAAGAAGAAAAAGAATAGGCTATATATGTCAGAACGTTACTACCTAGTTATGATAAAAATAACTATTGAAATTATAATAGAATGATGGAATAAAATCTTTACCAGGAAGGTTAAATGAAGAAGAAAGAACTCCGGAATAACGCCATAAGCAGTGATTATAATACTCAACTATAGCTTATCTTGTTCCCAGCATAACCAATCCCTTTTTGTCTGAGATAGCAAGCTCTATCGAAGATCTTGCTTCATCTCACGAATGTAACTTGATACTGTGCAATGCAGGTACAAAAGCCGACAAGTTAAGGAAAATAACCGCTATGCTTCTGGAACACAGGGTAGCAGGTGTAATACATTCTCTACCCAGTACGGATGCTCTATTTAACCTCGTAGAAATTTTTCAAAACACACACATTCCTATTGTTGCCGCTAGTGGTTCTCGCAGATTTCCAGAAGTGGACATGGTAATGGCAGATGATGTACAGGGTGCGCGGGATGCCGCTCGATTCCTTATAGAGCTTGGTCACTCCCGCATTGCACTTCTTGCTGTTAAAAACAGTGCTACCAGTAAGCGAAGGACTCAGAGGTACAGAGAGGCCTTTCGACAAACAAGATGTAAACTGCATGAAGAGTGCGTTGTGGAAGGTCCTGGTTTCAGTGAAGACTCCGGATATACCCTTATGAAAGTCCTTCTCGACAGCTCGACCTCCTACAAGGTAGCTAGAGCTTAGATTAAGAAGAGGAGCAATTAAGAGATGAGGCCGGGAATTAGAGTCAAGAAGAAGTGAGAAAGTACAGAAGAAAGCAAGCCGGGTGTTTAGAAAGGAAGAGGTCGTGTTAAGAAGAAAACCTTTAATCTTTTTATTAGTCATCCCATTCTTGTTTTTCATCCTAAGCCATACAATTCCGTTTTTTTATGGAATTGGCCTATCATTTTATGATTGGAGAGAAAACTTCGTAGGTTTTACTAATTATCTATCCGTTTTCAATGACGCTATGTTTTGGGATTCCCTAAAGTTTACTTTCATCTATGCGGTGGTTGTTGCTGGCGCCATGACCTTTTTCGGCTTATTCTTCGGTATTTTTATTAATCATCTTGGAAGAGGACAAATGTTGGTCAAATCAGTCCTTTTGATCCCTTGGGCTATTTCACTTACAGCTTGGGGTTTACTGGGCCAAATTGCTCTTAGCAGGCAGTTTGGCGTGGTAAATGATGTTCTTGTGCGTTTAGGTATTCTGGAAAGTAGACTAGCCTGGCTTGGCGACCCTACTCTGGCGAAAATTTCGGTAATGCTTTCCCGAATATCCAAAGACGTCTGGTTCAGTGCTTTATTATTTTTAGTCGCCCGGCAAACGATTCCCTCAGAGCTCTATGATGAGAGCAAGGTTTGCGGAGCAGGGCCATGGCAAACCCTTTGCTATGTCACGCTTCCTATGTTAAAACCAACTATGCTATTTGTAACTACAATACTTTTCATCTTCGCTTTACAGGAGTTTGACCTGGTATTCGCCTTAACTCGGGGTGGGCCTGGATTTGCCACTGAAGTTGCCTCGATTAACATATTTCGCCACGGTGTCCGCTATGGGAATTATGAGTACGGAACTGCTGTAGCTGCGGTCTGGAGTTTAATAGTCTCCGTTTTTGTTATCGTAGTTTTTGCACCTTTGCAGAGGAGAATTATGGAAAAATGAAGAGGTTGAAGTCAGGAGATGTATTAAGGTTATTGGGAATAATAGTAGTTGTTTCTCTTGCCTTTGTTCCGATTTACTGGATGCTTAATGTCTCTCTTTTACCGGAGACAGAAGTAATAAGGACCAGTCCTCATTATTATCCTCCTCCTGGTATACTAACTCTCGAAGCTTATAAAGAGATCCTAACCGAGTACTCGGTTTTCACTTATATACTAAATTCGATCATAATTTGTTTTCTAGCTACTGTGGTAACGCTTCTTTTAAGCTTTTCTATAGCTTATAGTATCGCCAAACATGATTTCAAATTAAAAAAATATGTATACTATGGGATAATATGGTTACTTGCTCTTCCCTGGGTAGTTTATGTCCTTCCCATTTTCAAGATAGTCAGTGGTTTGGGTTTGTTAGATACCCATATTCTTATGATAATGCTGTATGGATTTAGCGGAATACCACTTTTTTCCTGGTTCGCCTTACCCTTCATGCATACTTTTCCAAATGAGTTAATTGATGCGGGAAGATTGGACGGATGTAGTGAATGGGGTGTAGTATGGAGAATCGTGATGCCTTCATTGAAAAATGCTCTCATAGCACTTTTTATCCTAAGATTTGTTTGGGCTTACAATGATCTTCTTTATTCGCTGTCTTTCACTTTTCACAGAGCAAAAATGATAATGCCGGCTTTATTGGAATTCCCGGGTCTTTATGAGATGCCTTACGCAAAAATGGCAGCGGGAGGGCTCTTAGCAATGCTTCCCATCCTTTTGATTGTGGTCATATTTCAAAAATATGTAGTTAGCGGCCTAACGGGAAGAACTCTGAAGTAAGAGAGCTTTTTCTTAAGGAGAGGTTAAGGGCTGGAAATTAGGGCCGAAAGGGGGTGAGAAATTGGCTAGGTCAATTCAGCTTGGGTAAAAGAAAGTTCTCAAGGGGTGTGTTAAATAATTAGCTTCTTTTGTCGAGAACTTTCAGGGAGAGGTGAACCATTTTTAGGAAAATTAAACTGTTACCGAAAAAAGGAGCGAACCATGTTTAAAAAAATAATGGTGGGAATGGCAGCCGCAGTAATCCTGGGAGTAGTCGCGCAGGGAGTGATGGCGGCCAAGATTGTATTCTACACCCCATCTTGGGGAGTAGAATACGCAGAGCAGATAATTGCTCTGTTTGAAAAAGAAAAGCCAGATGTGAAAGTTGATCTGATACGAGGACCATCAACCTGGGACGATCACGTTGCCAGAACTTCCCTTTGGATAAGGACGAAATACCCTGGTGTGGACGTACTATACGAAGATGATGTATTTGCACTGAACGGAGCCTATTTTGGCGTGTGGGAGGATCTGACGCCCTACCTTTCGGAGGAAGAAAAAGCAGATCTTATAGGCCTACAGAAAGAGTATGCACGGAGACACGGAGGGATATACCGAATCCCCTGGTGGAATGGTATGAGCTATATGTATTACCGCAAAGATTTATTGGCAAAAGAGGGTGTTACTGTACCAGATACTTGGGATGAGTTTCTGGAAGTAGGCAAACGGTTGACCAGGGACTTGAACGGGGATGGGGAAATAGATCAGTGGGGATATGTGACCCAGGGAACACCGGGCGAAATGTACAACAATTTCATGGAGTTTCTCTATCAAACAGGGGCAGAGGAATGGGAGTTAGCCCGTGAGGGCCAGTCTGTACCGGAAGCCAAAAAAGGCTTGGAGTTTATGGTTGAGGTGTACACAACCATCGCACCGGGTGCCCTATCGGCCATTGGCTATGACGAGAGCAGGGCGTTATTCAGAGAAGGTAAGGTAGCCATGCTTCGAGATTGGGCCGACATGGGATTAATTGCACCGCAAGAAGGGCTGACAGACGTAATTGGTGTTATGAATTTTCCAGCCGGTCCGGCCGGACCATATGGAATTGGTCATTGCTGGGGCGCTGTGGTTAATAAATATGGAGCTGCCTTCAAAAAGAATAAAGATGTGGTAATAGATTTTGCGAAATTCATGATTAGACCCGAAATCCATAAGATAACGGCTGTAATGGAAGGACCGGCACTCAAATCCGTACTTGGGGACCAGAAATTCATGCAGGAATTAGCAGAACGTAACATTGTTACGCCTTACTTTGAAGAATTCTTAAAATTCAGAAGAGTAAGGAATTTTCCACCTGGGAAAGCGACCGAGTATCACGAGGGTATCGGAAGAATGGTTACCAAGACTGCAATTACCGGGGAGCTAACAGTTGAGAAGGGGCTGCTTGAAATACAAAAGTGGATCGACCCATTAATAGCAGAATTCAAAAAATAAGTAGCCTCCATATGGTGTTCAGTTAAATTTATCTCTACCTAAATACTTGAGGAGAATCACCCTAAGATGAGCTCAAATTCTCGTCCCTAGAGTCCTGGAACATTATGTCTTTCTCCTCTCAGAACGGTAGAGTCTCGCAAAAGGTGACACTTAAGTCTTCAGAAGAAGTGAGAGGTAGGTAGAGGTGACTGAAGTCCCTGTCTGTTCTCTAAAAAGCAGGCAGGGACGTTTTTAAACGTCTTCTTCTTAGGGAGCTCCAATATCGTTAATCTTTAACCATTCTACCAGAAGCGAGGTATTATGCTGCTTCTTTAGCATGTTGATAAAGATCTATCTTACTCACAACACTATACGAACGTAAGAGGTATTTATAGAGGAATGAACCCCAGGGAGAGAGTATTGAGTGCAATAAGCAGAAAGAGGCTGGATCGAATCCCTTGTGATTATTGGGGCACCCAGGAAGTTACCGATAGGCTGAAAAAATATTTTGGTGTAGAGGAAGACCTGGGTTTATGGAAAAAACTGGGGATTGACAAAATTATACATCTGACTCCGCCTCCTCTGTGGGTACCCGTCTCTCACCACTATATTGGCCCTTCTCTCTCGGATAACGAGGATGTGTGGGGGGTGAAATTTAAACCTCGGTCTTATGCTGATGGAGCGGGAATCTATCAGGAGATATGCTATAATCCATTGGCGGATAGGGAAACTATTGAAGAGATAGAAACCAATTATACTTTTCCGAAGGTAGATTGGTTTGACTTTTCCACTATCGAGGAGGAATGTCGCAAGTATCCTGAATACGCTATTGAGTGTGGATACGCGGCTCCTTTCTTTATTTACAACAATATCCGAGGATTGGAAAAGTCCCTTATGGCACCTGGCTAACAACCAAGAGTATGCTCACTATGTTATTGATAAAATCTGTGACTTCTTGTATTCTTTCCACCAGAGACTGTTCGAGGCCGGAAGTGGCTTAATAGACATTGCCGAAGTTACCGATGATTTTGGAACTCAATCAGGGCTCATGATCAGTGGGGAAATGTTCGGTGAGTTCTTCGAAACTCATTATCAACGTCTTATCAAATTAGTAAAGGATTTTGGCATAAAGGTGTTTCATCACGATGATGGAGCCATAAGACCTCTAATTTCCAAACTAGTAAAGTTAGGGATAGAGGTGCTCAATCCTATACAGTGGAAACTGCCAGGGATGGATCTCAAGGAGTTAAAGAAAAGCTTCGGTGAGGTGCTATGTTTTCATGGAGGAGTTGATAACCAAAAGACTCTTCCTTTCGGAGACCGTAAGGACGTTGAAAGGGAGGTTATCCATCTTCTAGACACCCTAGCCTCCAATGGAACCGGCTATATTTTGGCTCCCTGCCATAATATTCAACCAATTACACCGGTCGGGAACATCATAACCATGTATGAGACTGTTCACCATTATGGGGTCCTTTAACATTTTTTGGAGAATAATATGCTAACACCCCGCGAAAGAATAATGCAGGTGCTGCGCAGACAACTTCCAGACCGTGTTCCACTTGGAGCATACTCTTTTTTACTTCCTCGTGGTACTGCGGAGCGTAAGGTAAGAGAAAAGGGATGTGGGATTGTTCACTTTGAGAGAGTTTATGCCACTGAAATGCAAAATGTAGAAATCAGCACTAAAGAAAAATGGGAAAATAATGAGAAAACTACCATCCACATCTATCGTACTCCCCTGGGAGATCTTTATGAGAAGACAAAGTTAGACCCGGGGTACCGTAGTCAGTGGACAAAAGAATTTATGATAAAGAAGCCTTCTGATTATCGTATCGCAAAATACATTATAGAAAATACCGTCTATCATCAGAATTATGAGTTTTTTGTAGAAGTGGAGAAAAATATCGGAGAGGATGGCATCTTGATAGCCAATATGGACCGAACTCCTCTACAGAGAACATTGATAGAGTTAACCGGAACTGAGAGATTATGCATAGATTTATATGAAAGAGCAGATATAATGGAGGAATTTTTCGATTCTTTACGGAAGAAGCAAGACGAGATGTATCAAATAGCGGCTGATTCACCAGCACAGATTATCCATAATTGGGACAATCTTACTGAGGATATAACGGAGCCCCGATTGTTTCAAAAATACTGTCTTCCTCTCTATAACAAATATGGACATCTGCTCCATGAGAGAGGTAAGATATATGTAGTACACATGGATGGCAAACTATATCATCTAAAGAATTTGATCAAAAAAGCAGAAATTGATGTTATTGAATCCTTTACTCTGCCAGGTGCTGGTGGAAATCTTTCCCTACAAGAGGCAAAAGATGTGTGGAAAAATAAGACTATAGTAGCAAATTTACCCGCCTTTCTCTGCTATAAAGATGAAGAGTTTATAAAAAGATTTATTCGAGACCTCCTGATCCAGGTTCCCAAAGAGCGATTTATGCTTGATGTTAGTGAGGATCTACCTCAAAAATTCTGGAGACGAACCTTGCCTATTGTGGCAGATGCTATGCAGATGTATGGATAATCATGTTTTTAGAGGAGGAGTCGAGTCATGCCTAAGGAATCTATGACCTCAAGAGAACGTTGGCTTGCGGTACTTAACCATCAGAAGCCAGACCGCATCCCGATGGACTACTGGGCTACTCCCGAGGCTACCAAAAAGCTTATGAAGTATCTACGCTGTGATAGTGAGGAATCCTTATTTAACCGTCTGCACATTGATCCAGTTACTACTGTATGGCCAAAGTACATTGGTCCTCCAGAACGGGCTGGTTTCATGGAACCCCCCGTTGGTAGTGACAAAAATATAGATATATTTGGTTGTGGTTTTAAAGAGATGAGTTATGGAGTCGGCGTGTATGAAGAGTGTATCCATCATCCCTTGGCTGAATATGAAACCCTGGAAGAAATAATGCATAATTACCGATGGCCCAGTCCTGATTGGTATGATTATTCTGTCATTCCCAGCCAGATTATGGGAAAAGAGAAATACCCAATTCAGTGTTACGGCTCGGAACCCGGATGGAAATACGCCCATTTAAGAGGTCATGAACAAGCCCTTATCGATTTTGTTCTTCATCCTGAGATCGCACATTACTGCATCGATGAAATTTTTGATTTCTGTCATGAGGTAACGCGTCGTATTTATGAGACAATTCCCGACCGAGTTGATCTTACCTATGTAACAGAAGATTTTGGAAGCCAGGAAAGCTTGATGTATTCACCGGACCTAATTCGTGATTTTTTTATTCCGGGGATGAAGCGGATGATAAATCTTGCTCATGAGACCGGCTCTTTTGTTTTCCATCATAGCGACGGCGCTATTCGAGAAATAATCCCTGAGATGGTCAAAGCTGGTATAGATATCCTGAATCCTATTCAATGGCGGTGTAAGGGAATGGAACGGGAGGCTCTTAAACGCGACTTCGGTGACGAAATAGTCTTTCATGGAGCTATGGATAATCAATACACTTTAGCATTTGGATCTATAAAAGAGGTCCACCGGGAAGCGTTGGACAACCTCCGTATTTTAGGAAAAGGAGGGGGCTATATCCTTGCTCCCTGTCATAATATTCAGGTAGCTAGTCCTCCGGAAAACATTGTAACTATGTATGAGACTGGCTGTGGAAATGGCTGGTATTAATGTAAAACTTTGCCAATAACTTAAAAATCATGGATGAGGCTGTTCACCATGGAGGTAAAAATGCCTAAAATCACATTTATAGGAGCAGGGAGCTTCGAATTTACGAGACGTCTGGTGCGGGATATTCTCTCGTTTCCTGCCCTTGCCGACAGTACTATAGTACTTATGGACATCGATGATGAACGTCTTTCTTTCATCAAGGCCGCGGTAGATAAGATAGTTACTGCGGGAAATTATCCGGCAAAAGTAGTTGCCACCAAAGATAGAGTTGAGGCGCTCAAGGGAGCGGATGGAGTAGTTTGCACAATCCTTGTCGGTGGCGTTCAGGTATGGCGTACGGATATAGAAATCCCCAAAAAGTATGGAGTTGATATAAACGTCGGTGATACCAGAGGCCCGGCCGGGATTTTCAGGGCTCTCAGAGCCATACCAGTAATGCTTGACATTTGCAAAGACATAGAGCGTTACTGCCCGGAGGCTATTTTCCTCAACTACACCAACCCCATGGGTATGCTTTGTCGGGCAATGCAAAGCCAGAGCAAAGTCAAAGTAACTGGTCTTTGCCACAGCGTCCAGGGTACAGCTGAGATGCTGGCCCGATGGATAGGTGCCCCTATGGAAGAGATTACATACCTTTGTGCCGGCCTAAACCACCAAGCGTGGTTTCTTGAGTTCAAATGGGATGGTAAAGACACCTACCCTCTTATTAGAGAAGCCATTAAGAGACCTGAGATTTACGATGAAGAGCAGGTGAGAAATGAAATGTTTCTCCATCTGGATTACTACGTCACCGAGTCCAGCGGCCACAGCTCGGAATACATTCCGTGGTTTAGAAAAAGACCAGATCTCATAGAGAAATACTGCACGCATAGCACTGGCTGGAATCCCGGAGAATATGCGTTTATCCTAAAGGAATATTTGAGAAGAGAGAATACCTGGAAATCTGAAGTAAAGGAATGGCTTGGGAAACCATCAATGGACCTAAAAAGAGGTAAAGAATATGCAGCAAGCATTTTCAATGCCACAATTGGAAATGGAACTCTATACGAGTTTAACGGAAATGTCAGAAACTTTGGCCTTATAGACAATCTTCCCGAAGGCTGCTGTGTTGAAGTACCAGTGGTTGCCTCCAAGCATGGATTTAACCCTATTTGTGTAGGTCCGCTGCCGCCACAGCTTGCTATTCTCAACAATATCAATGCCAGATGCGAAGAGCTAGCAGTGGAGGGTGCTACTACCGGTGATGCAAGAATGATATTCCATGCAATTTGTTTTGATCCCTTGACGTCCGCCGTTCTAAGCCTTGCCGAAATAAAAAAGATGGTAAGAGAGATGTTCGAGACAAACAAAAACCGACTGCCTCAATTTAGACATTTTTCTTAGTTCGTGAATTCAAAAAAAATTAGTTTTCCCACCTTTTGGCAAGGAGCTTTTAAATTCTATCTTTTTTGTTGAAAAGCTCCCTTAGATGGAATTTTTGAAAAGGAAGGAATTAAAAAATAAGATTTTGGGGTTAAAATTAAAAAACTTGAGGAAGTGCGCTCTGGCGAAAAAACTCCAAAGCTGGATGTTCTGAGGTTCACCCACGGGAACGTATATCTGCGATAATGCAGATATACCCCGACATGGGAAAGGTATCCGCAAGGTAAATATGAATGAGTTACAAGAAATTGATGGCATTAAGTGAGATGTTTTTAAGCGTATTTTAATAGTTGGTAATCTGATAATAAGGAGGAAAACATATGGAGTTTAGAACACTTGAAGGAACTGGACTTAAAGTCTCTGTAGTTGGATTTGGTGGATGGGCCATTGGCGGCGGGTACAATATCAATGGCAATCCCATAGGTTATGGTAAAACAGATGACTTTGAATCTCTTGCTGCTATAGAAAAGGCCATTGATATTGGTATTAACCTAATCGATACCGCAGATGCTTATGGTGGGGGTCACAGTGAGTGTCTTATAGGGCAGGTTCTTCAGGCAAGACATTCAAATTGCTTCGTAGCAACAAAAGTTGGGAACCAGAGGCGCGATCCATTCCCAGCACGGAAGAACTTGGACTATGATTATATGGTAATGGCCTGTGAAAGCAGCTTAAGAAGACTTCGCCGAAAGGTTATTGATCTCTATCAATTACATAATCCAAGTATGGCAGTTATCAAAAGTAATTCTGTATGGGAAACATTAGTAGATGAGATGTTAAAAGCAGAAGCAAACTACCTGCCAAAGTTTTAAATATTTGGGTGAGTCATGGCTTGAAGTTAAACAAGCTCTATCACTTCTTCCATGCTTGCATTGTCATGGACAATATGGCAAAGGGCCAAGATCATACCTTTGATATTCTTCCTCTGCCACACATTTCTTCCCATACATATTCCCTTAGCTCCTGCCTGGATTGCCTCGCTTACAAGCTGGAGAAAATCTTTATCTTCCCGCATTTTAGGGCCACCCGCTATAACAATAGGCACGGGAGTAGTAGAGACCACTTCCCTGAAAGTATCTATACTTCCGGTATAGTGAGTCTTAATGAC
>NJBP01000003.1 GCA_005223085.1 Candidatus Aerophobetes bacterium Ae_b3b
ACAGGAAAAAAGGTTCTAGTCGAAGAAATAAAATGAGAATAATGGTAGCTAAAGCTCATGAGAAAATTTTTAATCAAAGAAGAGACTTTCATTTCAAAATTGCTAGAAAACTTTTGCAAGCTAATGATACTATCTATATTGAGAATATGAATCATTTTAAAAGCTTTAGAGCACTTAATCGGTCTATGAGAGATGTAGCCTGGTTTAATTTCTTTAATATTCTTCTTTTTAAAGCGGAAGAAGCTGAGAAAGAGGTTGTTAAAGTACCTGCCAAGAATACATCGCAGAAATGTTCTAATTGCCAAAAACTCGTTCCCAAGGAATTGTCTTGTCGTATCCATAATTGTCCTCACTGTGGCCTCTCTATAGATCGAGATACTAATGCAGCCCGCAATGTTTTAAGGCTCGGGCAGAGCCTTCGGGGAGCAGAAGCATTAGCTTCTGCGATGAACTGAGAATCCCCCGACTTTAGTCGTGGGGAGTGTCAAGGCTGTTGTTTGGAGAAAATTGTTCCCATAGTATAATACGGAGGAAGATATGCAAAAGTTAGCCAACATTTTAATCGTAGACGATGATCCTGATGTTCGGGAAGCAGTAAAAATCATCCTGGAAACCCAACCCTACGAGCTGATCTTCGCTTCTAACGGAGAAGAATGTCTGGAGCAGGTTAAGAAAAAAACACCGGATCTTATTATCCTGGATCTTTTGATGCCCAAAAAGGATGGATTTGAAGTAATAAAGGAGTTAAGAGGACATCCCAGCTATCCCCGAATTCCTATCTTAGTTCTGACGGCGGTAAAAAAAGAAGCCGCGGGTAGGCGCTATGAATTGGAGACGGCTCTTCGCATGGACGTGGACGATTATATTGAGAAGCCTATCCAGCCTGATGATTTGATTGATCGGGTAAAGAGAATTTTGACCAGAGCTAGAAGGAAATAAACTCAACCTAGCGAGGAAATAAAAATTTTGACCGAAGGTCAGAAAGGATATTAAAGGGAAGAAAATGAAGACGATGAAAAAAATTCTTCTTGTGGATGATGACCCGGATTTTGTGGAGGGGGCAAGAATGGTGTTGGAGAAAAGCGATTTTGAGGTAGTCACAGCTTCCAGCGGGAAAGAATGTCTGGAAAGAATAAGGATGGGGAAGCCTGATTTAATCATTCTTGACATTATGATGCCCAAAAAATCCGGTTTTGAAGTGTGCAAAGAACTCAAGAGCAATATTGAATACAATAGGATTCCGGTGGTCATGTTAACGGCTCTTAAGCAAAAGCTTTCTCGGACTTCCCACTCCATAGCCGAGGGTCTTGAGCTTGAAGCAGAAGATTATCTTGAAAAGCCGATAGAGCCCAAAGTATTGGTATCCCGGCTAAAAAAGATTCTCGAAAAGGAGTAGAGGAATGTATCCTGAGGGAGAGGAAGAACAAGTTTTAAGATTTTGAAAAAAGATATTCGAGGGAAGGAGGTCGGGAATGGAGACTAAACGTCAACCAGTCATCTGGCTGCAGGGAGCAGGCTGTACGGGATGTTCTATATCCATTATGAATTCTGTCAGCCCCTCCATCAAGAATCTTCTTCTGGACGAAGTTGTTCCGGGCAGTTTCTTGCAGCTTGTTTTTCATCCCACTCTCATGGCGGCCACGGGTGAAGCTTCTATTGAGGTGATGTTGGACACTCGAGAAAAAGAAGAAGGTAGATACATTCTGGTGATGGAGGGCGGTATTCCCACAGCCAGGGGAGGAATCTTTGCCACGGTGGGAGAGAAAAAGAAAGAGCCGGTTACTGTTCTTTCCCGCTTTGTTAGTCTTGCCCGGGGATCACTGGCCATCATTGCCCTGGGAGATTGTGCCACCTTTGGGGGCATTCCTGCTGCACGGCCTAATCCTACAGGATGCAAAGGGGCAAAAGATGTGGTGGAGGAAGAAAAAATTGGCGTTCCGGTTATTAATGTTCCTGGATGCCCTCCACATCCGGATTGGTTTGTAGGAACGGTAGCTCATATTCTACTTTACGGTCTGATGAGTTCGGATGATCTGGATGAGCTCAATCGACCCAAGATTTTTTATGGACAGCTCATTCACGAGAACTGTCCCCGCCGTCCCTATTTCGATGAAGGCAAATTCGCCCGTAAGTTAGGTGAGGAGGGGTGTCTCTATGAGTTGGGATGCAAAGGTCCCTTTACCTATGCCGACTGTCCTCTTCGGCACTGGAATGGTGGTGTCAACTGGGTAATTGGTGCAGGTTCTCCCTGCCTGGGATGTACAGAGCCCTCCTTTCCCGACATAACAGGGCCTTTCTACAAAAAGATTAGCCATTGGGAAAAATTAAAGCCATCCCTGAAATAGATTCAAGGAGATGAAAATGGAGAAAGTTATCATAGATCCTGTTACCCGAATAGAAGGTCACCTTAAAGTAGAAGTCACGCTGGATCGAGGGATAGTTAAAGAAGCTAGGACCTCGGGTACACTTTTCCGGGGGTTTGAAATAATTCTTAAGGGGAGGGACCCCAGAGATGCCTCTCAAATAACTCAAAGGGTCTGTGGGGTTTGCCCCATTGCTCATGCCACCGCCTCGGTTTTTGCCCTGGATCAGGCCTTTGGCCTCGAGGACAAAATTCCTTCCAATGCCAGGATCATTCGCAATCTTATCCTGGGTTCCAATTTTCTTCAGTCTAATATTCTCCACTTTTATCATCTGGCTGCCCTTGACTTTGTGGATCTTAATCGTTTGGCCAGATATCAAGGCGAAGATGCCAGGGTGAGGGCACTGAAGGAATTTCTCGCCGGTGGAAATTCTTCTCCTTTCCTTCCCCGGTATGAGGGGGACTACCGCTTGGATGATAGAGTTAATGAAGAGCTTGCTTCTCACTATCTTCTTGCTCTGGAGGTGAGGCGAAAGACCCACGAGATGCTGGCCATTTTTGGAGGGAAAATGCCCCATAATGTGGGTATGGTGGCAGGAGGGGTTACAGAGAAACCCACCGTAGATAAAATCAGCGCCTTCCTGTGGAGGGTGAATGAAATTAGAGAGTTCATCGATAATGTCTATTTTAGCGATGTGATGAGGATAGCGGAGAAATATGGGGACTACCTGGAGATGGGAGCCAGTGGGTATCGTTTTCTCTCCTATGGAGCTTTCAATCTGGATCGACACCCGATTGACCAGACTAAGCGAAGCCGCCTTTATCCACAGGGATTAGCTGATCCTACTCTCAAGCTTACGGATCTGGAACCAGGGAGGATCACTGAGCAGGTGAAGAATAGCTGGTACGAAGATGAAATCACTAATCGACATCCATCCCGTGGAGATACAGTTCCCAGTGAAAATAAATCCGGGGGCTATTCCTGGATAAAAGCTCCTCGTTACGATGGAGAGCCCTGTGAGGTGGGGCCGCTGGCTCGCCTGGTGGTAGGATACTCCTTGAGTCAACCTCCTGTGCGGGATTTAGTGGAAAAGAGTCTCTCGGGAATGAAGTTGAAATTTCCTAATCTTTTGTCCTGTCTGGGACGCCATCTGGCTAGGGCTCTGGATACCAAGCTGGTTGCTGACGCTATGGCTGAATGGGTTCTTCAGCTTAAGCCTGGGGAGCCAATATATGTCGCCTACGAGCTTCCTGAAGAGGCTGAAGGTATGGGGTTAACCGAAGCACCCCGAGGATCCGTGGGGCACTGGATCAGGATAAAAAGAGGGGTTATTGACAATTATCAACTGGTGGTGCCCACCACCTGGAATGCCTCACCCCGAGATGATTCCAATCAGCCCGGTCCTATAGAAAAGGCTCTTACAGGAATCAAGGTAAGAGATAGTCGAAATCCTCTGGAAGTTGTGCGAATTATCCGTAGTTTCGATCCCTGTCTAGCCTGTGCAGTACATTTTGTTACTCCCAAGGGGAGAGAATTAGAGTGGTTTAGAATAAGCTAAAGAAGGATGAAAAAGAAGGTTTTCTGAGAATGCTTTTTGAGAGTGGTTGGAAAGAGAATTTTGGGGAACGAAGCCTACAAAAGCGTAATTGTGGCAGAGAGGAGGCTCAATAATGATTGTTTCAGAGAGAAAGAGCTGGGAAGAAATTCTCTCTTTCCTGGAAGAGGAAAAAAATATTTTTCTCCTTGTTTGTGGAGGCTGTTCAGAAGCCTGTAAGACAGGAGGTCCGGAGGGATTGAGGGAGGCCAAGGATAGGTTGAGAGAAGCGGGGAAAAAAGTAACCGCTGCGGTTATCATCGATTTTGTATGTAACAAGGTGCTCCTTGGTATGCGTCTTAACCGATACATCGATGAGCTTAAGTCCTCTGACTCCATTCTTGTCGTCTCCTGTGGTATCGGGGTTCAGGCAGTGGCTAATATGGTAGATATTCCTGTTCAACCGGCAGATAATACCATACATATGGGGGGATTCCCAGGAGTCTGGCCGGGTGAGGAAAGATGTCTTCAATGTGGGGATTGCCAGTTGGCTGATACCGGGGGAATTTGTCCTTATGCTGATTGTCCTAAATTTCTGGTTAACGGGGCCTGTGGAGGTTCTGATAAGGGAAAATGTGAGACTGATCCAGAAAAAGATTGTGTTTGGACTCTCATCTATGAGAGGCTTAAGAATATAGGGAAGCTAGAAAACTTAAGAAAAATTCGCCCACCCCGGGATTACAATCTTATGCTTGCTCCAGCCGAGAGGAAGAAATCTATGTTCTGGGCACTGGAAACTGTGGAAGAGAAGCCGAAAGAGGAAGTATCTGTTTCTTCTGAATGAGACCTTTGTAAGATTTGCCTGTTGAGGAACCTGAAGAAAGGAGATTATCTACCCCATGAAGCTAAAAGATCTCTTTGAAAAGGGTAAGTTTGTAGTTACTTCAGAGATTGGACCTCCCAAAGGGACAAATATAGAACCCATGCTGGAGGAGGCGGATCTCCTAAAGGATAAAGCTGATGCTATCAATGTCACCGAGAATCAGAGTTCGGTGATGCGGCTGGGGTCTATGGCCGTTTGTCGTTTGTTAAAGGAAAGAGGATTTGAGCCAGTTTTTCAGATAACCTGTCGGGATAGAAACAGATTGGCTCTTCAATCTGATCTTATTTCTGCCTCTGTCCTGGGGATTGAGAATGTCCTTTGTCTCACCGGGGATCACGTAGTGCTGGGAGATCATCCTCAGACAAAGTCGGTCTTTGATCTGGATTCTATTCACTTGCTTAAAGTAGCCAGGGGACTAGGTAATGGTTATGATATGGTGGGGAATAAGCTGGATGGCGTACCAGATCTTTGCCTGGGTGCCGTGGCCAATCCCGGAGCCGATCCCCTGGAACCTCAGATAATCAAGATGGAAGCTAAGGTGGAAGTCGGAGCAGAGTTTTTTCAGACCCAGGCAGTCTATGAGGTCAAAAAATTTGAAGATTTTATGAAGGCGGCTGGGCACATTAAGGTCCCCATAATGGTAGGGATAGTTCTATTGAAGTCAGCGGGAATGGCTCGATTTATGAATGCTAATGTGGCGGGAGTCTTCGTTCCCGATAAATTTATCAAGATTATGGCAGAAGCTTCCAAGGAGGATCGGCCCAGAAAAAGCATTGAGATTGCTGCCTCTCTTATTAAAGAGATGAAGGGGATGTGCCAGGGAGTTCATATTATGTCCTTAGGCTGGGATAGATACGTTCCTTCGGTTCTAGAAGCGGCTGAGCTTATCTAAAAGAATGCCAGGAAGTCCATCATTGTCTTGCCTGCGCTGTGTACACTCTGAATCCCAGGGTAAATAAACTAGGAGAATATCAAATTTTATGAGCAACTACCCAGGTGTTCTCATCTTAGGGGTGGGGAATATGCTCCTGGGAGATGAAGGGATTGGTGTTCACGTAATTAGAGAGCTGGAGAAAAAAAAGCTTCCCGGCAACATCGAACTTATGGATGCCGGAACTGCTCTGTTTTCTATCTTGCATTTACTGAAAAAAAGGAAGAAGATAGTTGTTATCGACGCGGCAAGGGGAGGGAAGAAGCCGGGAACCATTTATCGAATTTTACCTTCTCAGGCTAAAAATGAGTATAATAAACTCCTCTCACTGCATGAGATGGGCCTGATGGAGTGTCTAGCCGAGGTGGAGAATGAAGCAAGACCCCGAGATATCGTAATTATCGGCATAGAGCCGGACTCAATAGATTGGGGACTTCGACTCTCTTCTAGACTCCAGAAAAAGCTACCAGAAATCGTCAAAGCAGTAATGTCTGAGATTAGCAAACACAAGATTACACAGATTACCAAATGACGGGAGAACGGTTATATTAGGAGCTCGTATCTTGAAGTATGGGGCAAATAGGGGTAAAAGATGATGGCAACTGAACCAAATCCAGTAGAGGAGATTCTGGATAAGCCATAGAAAGGAGGAAGGAGATTGAGCGATACCAGGGTTATAATTGTCGGTGCCGGTCCGGCCGGGTATGTAGCGGCCATTCGAGCAGCTCAATTGGGTGCCGAAGTTAGCTTGATAGAAGCAGCCCAGGTTGGAGGAACCTGCCTTAATCGGGGTTGCATTCCTACCAAATCCCTTTTAGCTTCCACGGAAACTCTTTCTCTTATTAGAGGCGCAAAAAAGCTGGGGATTGAAGTAGAGGGGATAAAGCCGGACTTTACCCGCATGATGGAACGAAAAAATGGGATTGTTTCCCAGCTCAGAAAAGGAGTTGAGTATCTTCTTAAAGCAAACAAGGTGAAATTAGTGAGAGGAAAGGCAAGCTTTCTTAACCTTCATAGAATCGAGGTTAAAACAAATGAAGGTAAAGAGAAAATCGAAGGCGACTCTACTATTATGGCTACCGGCTCTAAGCCTATTCTGCTTCCCTTTATTGACTTCAATCATCCGGCTGTCCTCACCAGTGAGACCACCTTGGAACTTGCGCAAATTCCCCAGAGTCTCCTTATTGTAGGAGCGGGAGTAATTGGCTGTGAATTTGCTTCTATTTTCGGTCCTCTAGGGACCCAGATCACTATGGTAGAGATGATGGATAGGATTCTTCCCCAGGAAGATAAAAGAATTAGCCTGATGATGAAACAAATCCTCCAAAAAAGAGGAATAAACATCTTCACTGACACCAGACTAGAAGAGATAACTGATTATGAGAAAGATGGCCTTACTGCGAGATTGGATAATGGCGAGAGAATTTCCACAGAAAAAATGCTGGTTTGTGTGGGGAGGTCTCCCTACACCGAGGGTCTTGGTCTGGAAAATCTAGATTTGCGACTTGATCAAAAAGGAAATATCACAGTTAATGAAAGGATGCAGACAAGTGAGGGGAGGGTTTATGCCATTGGTGATGTGGTGGGAGGATATCTTTTAGCTCACGTAGCCTTTGAGGAAGGGATTGTAGCGGCCGAGAACGCTCTGGGGCTTGATTCTAAAATTAATTACACCAGTATCCCAAACTGTATCTTTACTTCTCCTCAGATTGGTACAGTAGGACTTACTCTCGATAAGGCCAGGGAAGAAGGAATTGAAACTAAGATTGGCAGATTCCCTTTTTCCGCCTCCGGTAAAGCTCAGGCTCTGAGTGAGATAGATGGCTTTGTGCAACTGGTCGTGGAGGAAGAAGATGGTAGGATTCTCGGCGGGCAGATCATAGGGCCTCATGCAGCCGATCTCGTACATGAAATTTCTCTGGCCATTAGATGGGAATTAACAGTTGATGAGATAGGTAGTACCGTTCATGCTCATCCTACCCTTTCCGAGGCTATAATGGAAGCAGCCAAAAAAGCCCAGGGGAAACCGATTCATTTAACCTAAATCCCTCTCAAGGCATATCTTATGCTTATTCTGGGAATAGAGACGTCCTGTGATGAGACAGCCGCCGCCGTGGTGGAAAATGGAAAAAAGATACTCTCCAATGTGGTAGCCTCTCAGGTTGATCTACATCGAAAATTCTGGGGGATAGTCCCTGAAATAGCCTCAAGGAAGCATCTGGAACTTATCATTCCCATTATAAAAGAATCTCTAGGCGAAGCCCGCATAAAGCTGAAAGATCTAGATGCTGTTGCCGCTACCTATGGACCAGGCCTGTTGGGATCACTTCTGGTAGGGTTAATTGTGGCCAAGGGGCTAGCTTACGCACTTGAGCTACCCTTTATCGGCATCAATCACCTGGAAGCTCACTTTTATGCTAATTTCCTTAGCTATCCGGAAATTGTCCTTCCTTTAGTAGGTTTGATTATATCTGGCGGTCATACTGAACTCATCTATTTATCAAAGGAAAGAGAATATGAGATATTGGGTACCACCAGAGATGATGCCGTGGGAGAAGCGTTTGATAAGGTAGCCAGGATCCTTGATTTAGGATACCCAGGAGGCCCTGTCATTGAAAAAATGGCTGAAAAAGGAAACCCTCAATCCATAAAGCTACCTTTGACTCATTTCAAAAACAATAGCTTGGACTTTAGCTTCAGCGGAATAAAGACAGCCGTGCTCTATTATGTTAAAGATCTAGAAAGGAAAAAAGCTCCTGTTTCCACTGCCGATATTGCCGCCAGCTTTCAGCTCAAGATAGCTCAAATGCTCAGCAAAAATCTCTTTAAGGTGGCCTGTCTAAAAAAAGTAAAACAAATTATTTTGGGAGGAGGAGTATCAGCCAATCTTTTCCTTCGCTCATTTCTGGAAAAAGAAAAGCCCGATCACATAAAGATTTTCTTTCCTCCCTTAGAACTCTGTACCGATAACGCCGCTATGGTGGCTGCCTGCGCCTATCCCAAAGTTAAGCAGGGCAAAAGTTCCCCCCTTTCTCTCGATGCTCAACCTAACTTAGGCTTTTGAAATCTGCAAGAAATCCTTCCTTTTTTAATAATCCTTCAATTCTTTCAATAAAAGTCTGGTCTTCGTTAAATCTCTTCTCGGCCTCTTCTTTAGAGAATTTAAATCTCTTATAATCAGCCTTTTGTCTACCCTCAATTTGTTATTTGTCAAAGGAATTTTTAATTTTGTATTGATTCCGAAGACTGTCCCACCTGCGGAAGATTTTTCCTTTTAAGAAGGAAATAATTTCCTGTGGATAATGTGGATAATTCTGTTAATAACTATCTTATAAGGGATAGAGAGTTATTGGCTGTGTTGGGCTCATTAAAAGAAAGAGAGAGATTTTCTGTTTGGAAACTGACCAACCATAGCTTCTTCGGCCTGTGGATATTTTTTTGCCGAGGAAGATTTTACAAAATCCTAAAAATATGCTATTATACTAATAAAAATAGGAGCAGACCGCATTGATCGACTTACATACTCATAGTCTCCTAAGTGATGGGCAGCTTTGTCCGGCTGAGCTGGTGCAAAGAGCAAAGAAAAAGGGATATAGGGCTTTGGCCATCACTGATCATGTTGATTCATCGAATTTAGACTTGATAGTTCCTCAGATAGTTAAGTTTTGCCGAGAGAATGCACATCTAAATAGTGATATTAGAGTAATTCCTGGGGTGGAGTTAACCCATTTATTACCTCCCCTGATCAATAAACTCGCCAGGAAAGCGCGAGAAAAAGGAGCTAAGCTCATAATAGTACATGGAGAAACCATAGTAGAACCAGTTCCAAACCACACCAATACAGCAGCGTTAGACGCGGATATCGATATTCTAGCCCATCCGGGCCTGATCTCTGAAGAGGAAGTCAAAATAGCTAAGGAAAGAGGAATTTATCTGGAGATATCCAGCCGAAAAGGGCATAGCTTGACCAACGGATGGCTGGCAAGGCTGGCCACCAAGTGGGGAACAAAACTTATCTTGAACACTGATGCTCACCGAGTAGAGGATCTAATAACTGGAGAGACGGCAAGAAAAATCCTACAAGGGGCAGGACTATCTTATAGAGAAATAGAGTCGGTGATGAGAAACTCCCAAGAGTTAGTCGAGAAGATGAACCTTTAGAAATCAAATTCGCCGATTTCTGGGAGGATGGTGTTGTTAAATAATACGGAGTTTGAGGAAAAGAATAAGTGAAAAAAAATAGAGGATGGCTAATTTTAATTGTCTTTTTCAGTATCGCCATAGGGGGAATCTTATTCTCCCGGGTTTGGGCAGGGAGCGACCTTTTCCGGGATTTGGAGCCTTTAATTGACACCTATCAGACTATCCAGACTCAGTATATGGAAAAGGTTAAGCCTTCCAAGCTTATAGAGGGAGCCATTAAGGGGATGATTGAATCCTTAGAGGACCCTCATTCACACTGGATGGATCCTCGTAGTTATGAGGAATGGCAAACGGAAAGGGAGGGAAAATTTGGGGGCTTGGGGATTCAGATCACTATCAAAGATAATTTCCTTACCATAGTCTCTCCCCTGGAGGGAACTCCTGCCAGTGAAGCTGGAATCGAGCCAGGGGATAGGATCATCAAGATAGAAGATAAATCAACGGAAGGAATTACCCTCATCGAGGCAGCGAGGAAGCTGCGAGGTGAACCAGGAACCCAGGTAAGGATAACTATTGAGAGAGAAGGAGAAAAAAAATATCTGGATTTTAATCTCACCAGGGCCATTATCAAGTCTCCCAACATTAAACAAAGGATATTACCTAATGACATAGGATATATTAAGATCATGAGTTTTATGGATGAAAATACGGATGAGGACTTTAAAGGGGCTCTGGCCCAGCTAGAAGATAGGAAGATAGAAGGGCTTATTCTGGATCTAAGATATAATTCGGGCGGACTTCTCATTCAAGCTGTAGAAGTAGCCGATGAATTTCTCGACTCGGGAGTCATCGTTTCCATAAAGGGAAGAGACTCCTCGCAAAATGAGATTTACCACGCCCGTCCTGGAGGTGAGGCAGTGAATATACCTCTGGTAGTCCTGATAAATGGAGGAAGTGCTAGTGCCTCAGAGATCGTGGCCGGGGCAATCAAAGACCACAACCGTGGGATTCTGATGGGAATCAAGAGCTTCGGTAAAGGAACGGTGCAGCAGATATTTCCCTTAGCCAACGAAGGAGCTATCGCCTTAACTACGGCGAAATATTATACTCCTTCAGGAGAAAGCATAGAGGGCAAGGGAATTGAACCTTATATGAAAGTGGAGGCCTTTAAACCAACTGAAGAAGAGAAAAAGACTTTAGCCCAATTAAAAAAATCAAAGTGGGTGAAAGAATTTCTGGCGAAGTATCCCCACTGGGAGGAAATGGACTTAACTTTCTTCCTGGACAGACTTAAGGAGGAGGGGATTGAAGTTGAGGTTGATCTTTTAAAGAAATTTCTGCGGGAAGAAGACAAAGATAGGGAAAACGATTATCTTAATGACCTTCAACTTCTGCAAGCGCTAAAGTTATTGAGTAAGTAGATGGCAAAAAAATCTCACAAAATTCTATATCTTTTAATTGGATTAATTATCTGTCTGGTAGGGATAGGGAGCTTCTTTTACCTCAAGATCTCTATCTATCAGAAAGAGCTTTCTAGGATAGACTCAAAAGTTGATGAGGTGGTTAAGGCACTTAATTTTTCCGTCTTGAGCAAAAAAATAAAGTGGGTAGGACCTTTTCCGACCTATCTCCAGGTACGAGAGACTCTGAAGATTCCCTTTGACTATCCGCTGGATAAGCTCCCTGATCAAATTCAGAGAGAGCTTCGGCGAAATTTGCTGAAGATCCACCAGATCAAGAGAGAAAATCTTAAGGATCGCTATAAAATAGTGGTAAGTCTCGGCTTTGATGAGAGAATTACCCATACTTTAGAGTTTATTCTCCAAAAACTTAAGATTGCCTTACTCATTGATGACTTTGGATATTCGCATGGTAAGACGGTAGATTTTTTACTGAAAGAGCTGGATTTACCTTTTACTATCTCGATTATCCCTGGAACTCCTTACGCTAAAAGCATTGCCGAAGAGGCCCATCGTAATGGGAAGCAGGTTATCTTGCATCTTCCCATGGAACCCCAAAAAAATTTTATCAATCGTTATCGATGGATAGTTCTTAACCGGATGAGCTCCCAACAAATCAGCTCAATGGTCAAGGACGCAATAAAAGATGTACCCTATGTAGTAGGTTTAAGTAACCACATGGGTTCCCTTGTTACTACCCAGGAAAAACCTATGCGGGATGTGCTGCAGGCGGTAAAGGCCGAGGGACTCTATTTTGTCGATAGCAGAACTGTTTCCAGCTCCATAGCCTTTCCTTTAGCTCAGAAGATGGGAATAAAATCAACTCAGCGGCAGGTTTTCTTGGATAACCAAAAGGATTCGAGCTATATCGAATCACAATTTCAAACGCTCATCTCCTCTGCTCAAAAGAGAGGAGGGGCGCTAGGGATTGCTCATGTTGACCCCATCACTGCGGAGGCTTTAAAGAAAATCTTATCTCGATTAGAAAAAAGGAAGATACAGTTGGTCTATATATCAGACATAGTAGACTAATAAAAAATGATGGCTCAAAATAGATATAGCCTCGATTTTGAAAAGCCAATTCTGGAGTTGGAACGTAAAATTGAAGAACTAAAGGGTTTAACCTCCAAGGAAGGATTGGACTTCGAGGAGGAGATAAACCGGCTTCAACAACGCTTGAAAAAACTTGAAAAAGAAACCTTTGCTAATCTTACTCCCTGGCAGACGGTTCAGCTAGCCAGACACCCCAATCGCCCTAAATCCCTTACCCTGGCCAAATTGATCTTTGATGATTTTATATTACTTCATGGAGATAGGTTATATTCTGATGATCAGGCCATCGTGGGGGGTTTTGCCAGAATGGGGGAGGAGAGACTGCTTTTTATCGGACACCAGAAAGGGGAATCAATCAAGGAGAATCTTGTCAGAAATTTTGGTATGGCTCATCCTGAAGGGTATCGGAAGGCAAAGAGGTTAATGAACCTGGCAGAGAAATTTTCCCGACCCGTAGTTACCTTTATTGATACCCCCGGAGCGTACCCTGGAATCGAAGCAGAAGAAAGGGGACAAGCTGAGGCTATTGCAGCAAATTTGGAGTACATGTCTCAGTTAAAGGTCCCTATTGTTGTGATCATAATTGGGGAGGGAGGAAGCGGAGGAGCTTTAGGAATCGGGGTCGGGGACCGAACTCTGATGTTGGAGAATGCTATTTATTCGGTAATCTCTCCAGAGGGATGTGCGGCAATTCTCTGGAAAGATCAGGCCAAAATGGAGGAAGCAGCAAAGGCTTTGCGAATCACTTCTCAAGATCTTCTGGATCTAAAGATTATCGACGGCACCATCCCTGAACCCATGGGAGGAGCCCATCGAGACGCAGAACAAACAGCCCTCAATATCAAGCAGGCCGTAACTAAACACCTTAGAGAGTTAAAGGATCTGACTCCAGCAGAGTTAATTCAAAAAAGGTATAAGAAATACCGAGGAATAGGGAAATTTAAAAGAGGGTAAAAATGGAAGAAGAATACGGCGCTAAACAGATCAAAGTCTTAAAGGATCTGGAGGCCGTTCGCAAAACACCCAGCATGTACATCGGAAGCACCGGACCACGAGGACTACATCACCTCATTAGTGAAGTAGTTGATAACTCCATTGATGAGGTCCTGGCTGGCTGCTGCCAGAATATAAAGGTAACAATCCATTCTGATAACAGCATCACCGTAGTTGATGATGGAAGAGGCATCCCGGTAGCTCCCCATCCAGTTTATAAAAAATCCGCTCTGGAGCTGGTGATGACCTCTCTTCATGCTGGGGGTAAATTCGACAACAAGATATACCGGGTGGCTGGAGGACTTCATGGAGTGGGAGTCTCGGTAGTCAATGCTCTTTCTGAATGGTTAGAGGCAAAAATAGCCCGTGAAGGTAGGATCTGGCGTCAAAGATATAAAAGAGGTAAACCTACAACCAAGGTGAAGTGTATAGGAGAGGGCTCTTGCCCAAAAAATGGAACCGAGATCAGCTTTAGACCTGACCCAGAAATATTTGAATCCATAGAATTTGACTGGGAAAGAGTAACTCGTCGTTTGAGAGAACTGGCCTTTCTGAACCAGGGACTCAACATAGAGGTAGAGGATGAAAGAAGTGGTAGGAGGCGCACCTTTGCCTACGAAGGAGGGATTAGGACCTTTGTAAAGCACCTCAACCGGAATCGAGAGGTTATTTTTGATGAGCCCATCTACCTTCAGGGAGAAAAAGATGATGTAGTCCTGGAGGTAGCCATTCAATATAATCAAAGTTTTATCCAGGACATTTTCGCCTTTGTCAATGATATTAATACTGAGGAAGGAGGAACTCACCTTTCTGGATTTAAGTCCGGCTTAACTAGAACCATCAATGACTATGTTAAGAAAAAGGAAAACCAGCCAATCGTACTCTTAGGAGAAGACGTAAGAGAAGGTTTAACCGCTATTATTAATATGAAGATGCCCGATCCTCAGTTTGAGGGACAGACAAAAACCAGATTAGGCAATACCGAAGCCAAAGGAATTGTGGAGTCCATTGTTTATGGAAATCTCTCCCGATACCTGGAGGAGAATCCCACCATAGGTAAATTGGTAATACAGAATGTAGTCTCTGCTTCACGGGTTCGACAGACTGCCCAGAAAGCAAGGGAAGTAGCTCGAAGAAAGGAAGGTCTGGTAGGGGGAGCCCTTCCTGGTAAACTGGCTGCTTGCTCCGAGGATGATCCCGAAAAAAGTGAGCTTTTCATAGTGGAGGGGGACTCAGCAGGAGGCTCCGCTAAGCAAGGAAGAGATAGGCGTTTCCAGGCTATCCTGCCCTTAAGGGGAAAAATTCTTAACGTGGAAAAGACTCATCTACTTAGGATCCTCAATAATGAAGAGATAAAATCTATGATTGCCGCTATCGGCACCGGTATTAAGGAGGAATTCAGTCTGTCCGGACTGAGATATAGCAAAGTTATCCTTATGAGTGATGCGGATGTGGATGGAGCTCATATCAGGACTCTTATTCTCACCTTCTTTTATCGGTATATGCAGGATTTAATTAGAGAAGGCCATGTTTATATCGCCCAACCACCTCTCTATAAGGTTAACGGTAAAAATAAAGAATATTTTCTTTACAGCGAGGAGAACTTAAAGGAATTAACGAAAGAGCTGAGTCAGCAAAAACTAGAGGTTCAACGCTATAAAGGTCTAGGGGAGATGAATCCCGACCAGCTCTGGCAAGCCACCATGAATCCGGCCACCCGCACCATCTTTCAGGTTTCCATAGAAGATGCTGTCCAGGCTGATGAGCTATTTACCATCCTAATGGGAGGAGAAGTCGAGCCTCGTCGTAGGTTTATCGAAGATCATGCCCTGGAAGTGACCAACCTGGATATATAAATAAATAAGGGGGTTACCATGGCTTTGGAAAGTGGAATTGCTCCGCTTTATCTGGAAGAGGAAATGAAGACTTCTTACCTGAATTACGCTATGAGCGTAATTGTGGGTCGAGCCCTACCCGATGTCCGAGATGGACTAAAGCCGGTACAACGAAGGATTCTTTACGCCATGCAGGGATTGGGTTTACTTCCTAACAAGCCTTACAGAAAATCGGCTCGTCTGGTAGGGGAGGTTTTGGGAAAATACCATCCTCATGGAGATATGGCCGTCTATGAGGCTATGGTAAGAATGGCTCAAGACTTTTCCCTGCGTCATCCTCTGGTTGACGGGCAGGGAAATTTTGGCTCTGTGGATGGGGACCCTCCGGCCGCTATGAGGTACACCGAGATAAGACTCTCGCTCATAACCTCGGAAATCCTTGAGGATCTGGATAAGGATACAGTCGACTTTCTACCCAACTTTGACAATAGCCTGGAGGAGCCTCTTGTTCTACCAGCAAAAGTGCCTAATCTCTTACTAAATGGGAGCTCTGGAATAGCCGTGGGGATGGCCACCAATATCCCTCCTCATAATCTGAGTGAGGTGGTGGATGCCTGTATCAGAATGATTGAGGATCCTCAAGTTTCTAGCGATGAGCTTTTAAAGATCATTCGAGGTCCAGATTTTCCCACAGCGGGGGTTATTATAGGGACGGAGGCGATTGAAAGAGCCTACCGGCACGGAAAGGCAAAGATAATCTTACAAGGAAAGGCCAATATTGAAACTACCCAGGACCGAGAAAGCATTATTATTACTGAACTTCCCTATCAGGTCAATAAAGCAAAATTGATTGAGACTATTGCTGAGCTGTCTTCGAATAATAGAATAAAGGGGGTCAAGAATCTGCGGGATGAATCGGACAGAAAGGGAATAAGGATTGCGATAGAGCTTTCCCGCAACACTAACGCTGAGGTCATTTTAAATCAACTTTATAAATATACCCCTCTTCGGACGACCTTTGGAGTTATTCTTTTAGCCATACTGGGTGGTAAGCCACGCCTTTTGAACCTGGTCGAGATGCTCCGGTGCTATCTTGATCATCGTAAAGAGGTAGTTACCCGACGGACAAAATTCCTTCTTTCCCGCGAGCAAAAAAAGGCTCACCTTTTGGAAGGACTCAAAAAGGCTCTGGGGAAACTGGATGAGGTAATTAAGATTATAAGGTCGTCTTCCAATCCAGAAGAAGCCAGAAATCACCTGATAAAATTGTTAAGGCTAAGTGATGAGCAAGCCCGAGCGATTCTGGAGATGAGGTTAGCTCGCTTGACCAGCCTGGAGAGGCATAAAGTGGACCAGGATTATGCCGAATCGGTAAAAATAATAGGTAGCTATGAGGAGATGCTGGCAAGGGAGCCCATGATTTGGGCAACCATTAAGGAAGAACTTGTCCAGATTAAGGAAAAATATGGAGAAGAGAGGCGTACCCGGATCAAGGCGGTAGTAAAAGAGTTAACCTTTAAACCAGAAGATTTGATCAAAAAAGAGGAGATCGTCGTTACTACCACCCGTCACGGCTATATAAAGTACACTTCCTTGAGAGCTTATAAGCGACAAAGACGTGGGGGCAAGGGGATGAGCGGAATGATCACGGGAAAGGAAGATTTTGTAGAAGACCTTTTTATTACTCACACTCATTCTATCCTCTTATTTTTTACCAATTTAGGAAAGGTTCATTGGGCCAGAGCTTACGACATTCCTCAAAAGAAGCGGTCAGCTAAAGGTAGGGCGCTGGTTAACTTCCTCTCTATGGGAAAGAATGAGAGAGTGAGTAAAACTCTTCCTCTGGACAATTTTGACCAGGAAGGTTTTCTGGTTATGGTCACCAGGAAAGGGAAAGTAAAGAAAACCAGTCTTTCCGCTTATTCCCGTCCTAAAAAAGGAGGAATAAGGGGAATTCGTCTGCAGGAGGAAGATGAATTAATTAAAGTCCTGCCCACCCAAGGCGAAGAAAATATAGTCTTGGTCACCAGGAAAGGTAAGGCTATTCTTTTTTCTGAAAAAGATGTTCGTCCCACGGGAAGAACTTCACTAGGAGTAAAGGGGATTTCTTTAGGGGAAGAGGATGAGGTAATGGATGCCGTCATTGCCAAAGAGGATGAAGCTCTGCTCACCATTACCTCCAAAGGTTACGGGAAAAGAACTCTCTTTGCTAAGTACAGAAAAACCAGAAGAGGCGGCAAAGGAATCATTAACCTGCGTTTTGTTCCCCATAAGGGTGAGGTGGTGGGAGCAAAAAGAATAAAGAAGAGTGATGAGGTAATTGTTATCACCCGGAAGGGAAAGAGCATTCGCCTGGCAGCTAAAAATATCTCCCTTATTGGAAGAAATACCTCCGGTCCCCGCATAATCAGGTTAGGCCAAGATGACGAGGTTATTGCTCTGACATGAGAAAAATAGCTTTTCTTTTTCCCGGGCAGGGTTCTCAACACGTAGGAATGGGAAGAGGATTCATTGATGGAAATTGTGGAGCTAAAAAAATCTTCCGGCAGGCCAGCAACGTCCTGGATTTTGATCTTGAGAAGCTATGTAATCATGGCCCGGAAGAAGAGCTGAAAAAGACCACTAATGCTCAGCCAGCTCTGTTGACAGTGAACTGGATCCTTACCAGAATTTTGAGAGAAAAGGGGATAGAGCCAAACGTGGTAGCCGGACACAGTCTAGGAGAATACAGTGCGGTACTTTGCGCTAAGGTGGTTGACTATCCTGCTGCCTTAAGACTGGTTCGCCGAAGAGCCCAGTTTATGGAGGAGGCCTCGGCTGCCATAGATGGCGTGATGGCAGCCGTAATTGGACTACCCAGAGAGGCAGTTTTGTCAATTTGTCGGAGAATCAAAGGGGTAGAGGCGGTCAACTTTAATTCTCCTTCTCAGGTAGTTATTGCTGGAAAAAAAAAAGCGGTAGAAATAGCAAGCAAAAGATTAGAGCAAGAGGGGTCAAAAAAGGTTATTCCCCTTTTGGTAAGTGGTCCCTTTCACACTTCCTTTATGAGACGCGCAGCTTTAAAATTCAGTCAAGAATTAGATAAAATTTCCTTCTCAGATCCTTGCTGTAAAGTTCTCACCAACGCCTTTGCCCGGTATGCCTTGAGTGCCGAGGAAATTAAAAAGGCCCTCCGTATGCAGATGGATCATCCCATTCTCTGGGAGGATTCTATGAGGAAACTGTTGTCTGAGGGAATCGATCTATTCGTTGAAGTAGGACCAGGAAAGGTTCTCAAAGGGCTCCTGCGAAGAATTGACGGGAGAGCATTGGTTTTAGGAATGGAAAGTCCCGAGGACCTAGAAAGAATCGAGCACTACTGTACCTAAGCAGAAGTTCACAAAAAATTGCCCCCGGATGCCCCTACCCCTTGCAAGTGGGGAGGATGTCACTTCTTCATCATTTTTTCACTAACAACTGCAAATTTTGCTGGCCTTGGCCCATATGGTTCTTGCTTATATCTAACACCACTGTTAATTAAATACTCAACTAAGTCTCCCATGTTTTCTGTAGTGCCTGCCATAACAAGTGGTTTCATAATTTCTTTTCTTAATTGTCCATCAGTTTTTAGCGCTTCAATAGTTTCCTTCCATGATTCATTATCCCTGCCCATGACCCTGATTCCTTTAACACTATTAAGGTTTAGCTCTTCGATTCCTGTCCTACCAGTTACAAATGTGTGAATATCCATATTGGTACCGGGAATCATGACTTTCTTTCCTCCCGCAGGAAGACCATAATAAAATATCTTACCCCTCGGAGAAGCATACTCTATTACCATTTTTTGCAGTTTTTTCTGTCCGGTTAATTCAATACTTACAAATCCATCTTCTTGCCCAAGTTCTTCTTTTAACCGATTTAATTGTTGTTGATCGTCAGAATTTACAAAGTAAAAGTTAGCATCTAAATCCATTACACATCTTTTCATATACATCATAGCTGATTTTCCTCTGTAAATTAAAACAAAATTCTTAACCCCCTTGCTGGCAAAGTATGGGACCATATACAGTGCCTGAGCACCACAACCACCCCATATAGCCAGAGTTTCAGGCACTCTACCACTTTTTTCGCTAACGATTCTTTCCATTTTGACGGTATTTCCAAGTGGCTCTGCAAATGAGGGAAAGAAATTGAACTTCTCTATGTCTTGTGTTGGTTTTGCACAGCATTGGTGGATAGAGACAAATTCGGCAAAAGCTCCATTTCTTAGCCAATCTTTTGGATTCCCAGATTTATACCAGCCGAGAAAACCCTCTTTTTGGCATCTATCAAATTTTCCCTCTAAACACGAGCTACACTGTAAACATGGGTAATGCTCCTCACCAACAACTGTCTGGCCAATAAGAGCCTTATTAACATTTTCACCAACACCAACGATCCTTCCAGCAAATTCATGACCAAATACTGTCTTCTTTAAATCACCAGTTAAATCTACAAATTTGTTTGCATCAGAGGCACATATAGAAATCCATAAAGGTTCTACTAAAACATCATCGGGTAGCATCTTTGGCAGGGGAACCTCTTCCAGAACAGTTTTTCCTCCCTTATAGGTAATCCATGCCTTCATTATTTCTGGGAGAGGATCCGGTATTTGATGTTTTGGCAATATAGATTTATAATCTGAGCCTATCGGTGTTAATTCTAATTTAGAAGTAGTTTTCACTCCAAAATGCCTTCTTTTTTTCCTGTCTCTTGGAATGACTTCAGTGCATAATCAAGATCGTGCCTCGTATGTGAAGCTAATATCTGAACTCTTATAGTATCTTGACCTCTGGGAACAACAGGATAAGTTAAAGCTACCACATAGATTCCTCTTTGATATAAGTCAAAGACCATTTGCTTAGCCTTAATTGCATCGCCAATTAAAATAGGAACTATGGGATGAATCCCTTCAATTGTTTTAAAACCAATCTGATTTATTCCCTTTCTAAAATATTCAGTATTTTCTCTTAATCTCTCCAATAATCTTAATCCTTCATGGCTATCTAAAATCTCCAATGCTTTTAATGCAGCACCTGCCACTCCCGATCCTATTGGATTTGAATACACATATAAAGGAGAAGTCTCTCTTAAATACTCAATAACCTTTTCATTGGATACAATAAAACCGCCGTCTACCCCCAAGCCCTTTCCTAATGTTGCGGTTATTATATCAATCCTATCTTCCTGGGTAACCTCTCCAGTGCCCCTTCCGGTTTTCCCATAAGCTCCTATTCCGTGTGAGTCATCTACAACTGTTATAATTCCCTCTTCAAATTTTGGATCGTACTCCTCGGCCAAACAAGCTATATAGTGCAGGGGAGCATAATCTCCTCTCATACTAAATACACCATCGGTCACTATAATTAATCTTTTCCCATTACCCACAGATTCATCTATGCACTTTCTGAGCTTGTCCATGTCACAGTGAGCATAAATTTTTTTCCTATCTCTGGGAACTCCAGCAAATCTTATGGCCATAATTATACTGTTATGATTTAACTCATCGCTTATAATATAGGTATCCTTATCCACTAATGGAGCAATAATTCCGCAATTAGCAGCATAAGCAGAACTAAATATCATAGCAGCCTCTGTTTTATAAAACTCTGCTAGTTTTTTCTCTAATTCAATATGAGGCTCTTGTGTCCCGGAGATAAACCTGACCGCACCTGGACCAACTCCAAACTTTAAATCTGCTTCATGTGCAGCTTTGATTAATCTTGGGTCATTAGAAATACCTAGGTAACTGTTGGAGGCAAAATTTAAGAGAGTGCGCTGGTCACTCATAACTATTTTTCTACCAAATCCATCTCCAGGAGGCACTATATCAACGATGACTTTTTCTTTCCCCTTCAGTCTACCTTCCTTCTCTAATAGTTTTAACTTTGCATCTAAAACAGATGTTAATTTATCAAGCATTTTTATCTCTCCGATATTTCATTGATGCTGTCATCAGGGCCTTGTTGTAGTTATCTCTCATCGACGGAGGTAAAAGCGGACTGATGACTTCCCACTGCCTGTCTGTAAATCACTTCTGGCCACCCTCCTATCTTATCCAACTTTTGAAGCTACTTCTAGTATTTCTTCGCCTCTTCCTTGTCATCTATTAGCTTCATCAGCTGTGCCAACTTCATGGCAGCACTGTATCTCTACTCTCCCTCCCTGGTTAACCATCAAAAGCTATCTAGAACAAAGTATCTTTCTCATTCGCTTTGGAAACTTAAGAGCGTTCCCAGTGATTATACAGACCACTATATCATTTTCCTCTAGATCTACGTGTTTTAAGGCAGCGGCTGAGGCGGCAGAAGCTGGCTCTGATAATATACCTTGCTTAGCTAGGGAAATAGTTTCCTCAACAAGCTCTTTGTCTGAAACAGAGACAAATTGCCCACCAGAATCATTTACAGCATTCGATATCTTAGGTTCCTCCAACCGGTAAAATCCATGAATACTGTCCGCAATTTTGGTGAATTGTGAGGTAGCAGCTATCATGCGCGGCGAAACCCCAGCTCTCTTCAATCCTTCCCAGACTCCGACAAGGTGAGTCCCATTGTTGGTAGGGCAGACTACGACATCCGGTGAGAACGGCGCAATTTCCCTTCCAATATAGGCATTGCCTACGATCTTGGCTTGGCAATACCCAGCATTTGCATTGTAGTATCCATGTTTTTCAGCGGCCTCGATTACCTTCTGTGTTGCAGCCATATAGTCGCCCTCAACTATTTCGATTTCGGGTTTGAAGATTCTGATGAGATCCAACTTTTCTTTACTGACATTGCTGCCAACAAATATCTTTGCTTTCAATTCATTCATGTACATAAAGGCTGATAGCGATAAGGCGGCGTTGCCGGAACTAGCACAAACAGCAGTGCCATAGCCTTTCTCAATCATCTCTAAAACAACCATGGCACTACCTCTGTCCTTGTGTGTACCTGTGGGGTTTACCGCCTCGAGTTTGGCGAAGACATTAGCCCCATACCTCTCTCTCCCTTTGGGAATCTTGACTAAGGGGGTATTCCATGTTGGCTCCTGTAGCTTATAACTTATCATTCCATCCACCTCAAAGGTTCAGTACTCAAGTTTCATCCGAACGCTCTCACCAAGCATGAACATGGCTTGAAAAGCTTTGAAGAGCTCCAAGAAGTCGCTGGAAGTCAAAGACACTGTCGTACCACTCTTTCTTTCTGTGCCAGGGATTAGAGAGGCTGCATCCGCCATGTTCGTCATAAAGAAATCCACTTCTATGATCGTTGGGGTGTTGTAAACGAGCGGTGACATATCTTTTATTCTCCTTACTGCCATTCTGGCCATTTTTTTGATCACTTCGTTTGCCTTTGATAGAGGCAAACACTTTGCGGAGGTCATATTTATAGCCTTCTTTATGACAGCTACTTCGACTGTACCAAGCTGAGACTTTGCCTCCTCGGCTACGACGTTGTCACCTACTACTAGGGTGGTAGGCACGTTGAAATATCCGGCAATACCTGCACTGACGCCGAGTTCTCCAACCGATTTACCATTGAGTCTGACGTCTCTTATACTCAGAGGGCAAAAAGAATGGTTCAAAACACCAGGGTGTGAGCCCATTTTCGCGTGGTAGCCTATGAGGAATGCGGCATCAAAGGTCTCATCAACTCCCTCCATCATGCATAGGGGTTTAGGTTGACCAGTTACGAGCTCGACGTTCTCGTCGTCGAACCTGTCGATCAAGAGGTTCCTCATCGTGTTGTGCGAATCGTTTATAACAAACTCCGTAGCATTTGCCTCTTTGGCCCCTTTGATTGCGGCGTTTACGTGTTCACACATAATGTGTCTGTCCCTGCCCCACTCTCCTGGATCAGCATTCTTTGAAAATTCCCAGTGTGTCTTACCAGCTCTGCCTTCCATATCTGCTGAAATAAATACTTTCATTTTTAATCCTCCCAGGGTCTTGCCCAAGTTTGTGGCAAAGTTATAGAATTAATGTAAGATTCTGTTTCATCTTCCGCTCTTTGAAAATAGCTCATCACAAGATGAGGCCTAAAAGATTTGGAACAAGCTATACCTTGAAGGCTGACACAAGAAAAATGGCCATCTTAAAAAGACGTCACGCTATTTATGAGTGTCCCTATGTGTGAGTATCTGTTTACCTAGAATTTTCGCTCAAATTAGCATTTGACAACGAAAAGGACGAGCAATTGCCACAAACTTGAGTAAATTTCCTCCTGCCCTTTTTTTAGATTATCAGCTATACAAGAAGCAGGATACAAGATGTCCTTTATCTGGACCGATTAGCTTGGGCTCTTCTTTACTACACCTACTAAATGAAAACGGGCACCTCGTATGGAATCTGCATCCTGCTGGTGGATCAATAGGGGAAGGAACCTCCCCGGTAAGCTCTATTCTATCGATTCTGTAAACTTCGCTTAGCAGTGGGCTGGATGAGGCTAATGACTTGGTGTAAGGATGGAGGCACTTTTGAAAAAGCTCCTTAGTTGGTGCCAACTCCACCAGTTTACCCAAATACATGACACCAACAGTGTCCGAAACGTGACGTATCACAGAAAGGTCGTGTGCAATGAAGAGATAAGTTAAATCCCTTTTGTTCTGCAATTCCATAAGGAGATTCAGTATTTGCGCTTGTATGGATGTATCCAGAGCGGTTACTGGCTCATCCAGCACGATGAATTTAGGTTCTGTCGCTAATGCGCGGGCTATTGCGGCCCTCTGCCGCTGTCCTCCACTTAGTGCTTTTGGTTTTTTCGTGTAAAATACCTCGCTGAGCCCGACCTGGCCAAGTAAGTCTAGGCAATATTCTTTTATCATGTCCCTCTTGACGATTTCATGATGATTGATCACCTCCTTTAACATATTTCCAATTATCTTGTGTGGAGGCAAAGTCGAGTAGGGATTTTGAAATACGACTTGCACCTCCTTTCTAAGCTTTTTGAGCTGCCTATCTGCTAAAGAACGGATGTTCTGCCCGAAAACTCGAATGTTACCAGCAGTAATTGATTCGAGTCTAAGAACACACCTGCCTAAGGTCGACTTTCCGCAACCGCTCTCACCTACGAGTCCAAATGTCTCGCCTCTCCTTATGTCCAGGGAGATATCGTCTACAGCTTTAACATACTTCTGTTCCCTCACAAGGATTTTGTCGATAAAACCCTTTCTCAGCACATAGTACTTTTTCAGATGGCCGATTTCTATAACTGTCTCATTTCGGGAGATTTCTTTCATTTTGTTCTTGTGGTCCGAGACTATATCTACATCCAACGTCAGCACACCCCCTGAAAACCGTGGTTCTTAGACCGCGATAGTCTCTTGGCATCTTCTGGTTTTATGCAACGAATACTGTGATTTTCATCGATTTTTCTAAGTTCTATACTTTCTTGGAGGCAGCCTTCATCCCCTATTGGACACCGAGGGTAAAATTTGCATCCTTGGTGAGGAATTTCACTGAGCTCGCCCATTATAGTTGGAATCTTACCCTTAGGTTCGTAGTATATTACGTTGGATCTAAGCAATCCGAATGTATAGGAGTGCAAGGGGTTTTCGAAAACGGTTTTCACCGTCCCCTGTTCCATTAATGTGCCAGCATACATTACATTCACATAGTCACATATGCGCTTGATGACTCCGAGATCGTGCGTTATCCACAGCACCGAAACACCTATCTCACCTATGAGTTCCTCGAACTCATTCAAAATCTGGTTTGCGATAGTTACATCTAGAGCTGTTGTCGGCTCATCCGCGATGATCAGTGACGGCTCGCAGCTCATTGCCATAGCGATCGTCACTCTTTGAATCATCCCACCGCTGAGTTCGTGAGGATAGTTGTCAAAACGTTTTTCCGGGTCCGAGATCCTAACTTTCCTGAATAGATCTATTGCCTTCGTCTTTGCCTCCTTCTGTCCAATATCTTGGTGGAGCTTCAAAACACTAGTAATCTGTTCTCCAACGGTAAACAGTGGATTGAGCGATACCATTGGATCCTGAAAGATCATCGAGATCTCATTCCCCCTGATTTTGAACTGCATCTCCTTCTCGCTTAATTCCCTTATATTTATACCTTTAAAAATTATCCCACCGGACACGATTCTACCTGTTTCCGGCAGGATCCTAAGGAGCGAGTTGGCAATTGTGGTCTTGCCACTTCCCGACTCACCTACGAGGCCAACTACCTCCCTTTCTCTTATCGAAAGGTCGGCACCATCCACCGCCTTGACGATTGCCCCGTTTCCCTCAAAGTACGTGTGGAGGTCCTTTATTTCTAGTAAATTCATCATTATTTCTCCAACATGTCTCGCAGGCCATCGCCGATCAGGCTAAAACCTATCACGGTATACATGATCCCAAGTGCTGGAAAAGTAGCAATCCACCAACCCACCTGCAGCAACTGCCTCCCTTCGGCTATCTGCGCCCCCCACTCAGGAATTGGGGGTTGTGCACCAACGCCAACAAAACTGAGGGAAGCTGCAACTAATATAACGAGTGCACAGTCAAGCGAAGCGTAAACAATGGTCGGCGCGATGGAGTTCGGCATCAAATGCCCGAATATTATTCTTTTGTCCGAAAAACCAACAGCTTCAGCTGCTCTGACATAATCCTCTTCCTTTTCTGAGAGGTACCTACTTCTAACAATCCTAGCATACTGACACCAACTTACAATAGCAATAGCAAAATACAAGTTTTTGAGACCGGGACCGAAGATAGCCATGATGGCAATGACAAGTACCAGAAAAGGAAAAGCCATAATCGAGTCAACAATGCGCATGATTATGGTATCGATCCAACCCTCGTAATAACCGGAAAGTGCTCCTGCTAAGTTGCCTACGATGAAGGCGATTCCGACACCGATTACGCAGATTTTCACTGCTATCCAGGCGCCGTGGATCACCCTTGACATTACATCTCTCCCATACAGATCCGTGCCAAATAGGTGGCTAAGCCCTGGTGGTTCAAGGCTCTCAGTTAGGACCTGTTGGTACGGATCGTAAGGAGCGATGAAAGGCGCGAATATTCCTACCAGGGTTAATATACCGATCATTATCAGGCCGATTCTGCTATTAGGATTTCTGATAATTTTCTTTACTGTCTCCCATCTCGCGATGTTTTCATCGCCGAAGAGAAGGTTAATGGAACGAGATATTACACTGCCTGCATTCCTGTTATTCACTCTCAACTCCTGTAGATCCGTGGGTCTATTAATCCATAAATGATGTCAACGATGTAGTTGTTTAACATTATTGCTAATGCAAATACAAGACTAATGCCCTGTATCAAGGGATAGTCCCTTACTATCACGGCATCTAATAACATCGCCCCTATCCCAGGTAGAGAGAATACTGTTTCGATCACCACCGACGATCCGAGGAGCCACCCTAAGTTCAAACCAAGAACGGTAATAGTAGGCAAAAGCGCATTCTTGAGGACATACTTCAGATAAATTGTCCTGTCCGAGAAGCCATACGTCCTTGCTGTTCGTATATACTCTTTTTGCAAAACCTCGATCATATCTGACCTAAGAGTTCTCGTAACAAGAGCAGTCAGAAACAGTCCGAGGATGAAACTGGGGAGAAATAGGTGATATATGTTATCTAGCAGACCTGACCCCCATCCCCTAGTGGGGAACCAACCCAATCGGAGGGCGAAGATATTGAGGAATAGAAGACCCGTCCAGAATTCCGGCATCGAGAAGACGAAAAGTGACGAGATTCGCGCCACATAATCGGGGAACTTGCCACGGTGTTTCGTCGCCCATAAGCTGAGCGGAAGCGAAATGATAACGCAAAATACTGCTGACATAAAAACCAGCGAGAGCGTCACTCTTAACCTTGAAAAAATCAACTCAGTAATTGGAGCCTTATAGCGAATTGATGTTCCCAGGCTTCCACGTGCAAGCTGTGTGAGAAACACGTAAAACTGCTTGTGTAGTGGCTCATTGAGACCGAGACTCTTCCTCAGTTGCTCGAGGCGCTCCGGTGTAGCCATGATACCAAGTATATTCTTGGCTGGATCACCAGGTATGAAATGCAGCATAAGGAATACTATAAACAAAACAATGAATAAAACGGGTATCATTTCGAGAAATCTTCTTAGAGCATATCGTTCAAGAGACATAGGAGGTCACCCTAAGGTAAGCCGTTCATTGATATTTGGAACCATGGTACCTTGGGAGGAACCCACGGCACCATGGTTCTCGGGAATATTTTACTCTTCTATCCAGACATATTCCCACCTGTAGAAATCGTTAGCCGGGACCAGGAAACCATGTACGTTTGTCCGCATCGCTGTCGGGTTAGGAGTCGTCGTGACAAAGATCTGGGCGGCATCCTCATGTACTATTCTTTGTATGTCATAGTAAATCTCTCTTCGCTTCTCTTCGTCCAGGGCTACTCGCCCTAAAGCGTACAACTCTTCCACCCTGAGGTTGTGATAGTCGGAGAAATAAGCTTGATTTCCTGCATAGGATATTCCGAAGTCGGTTAACAGATCATCATCTAATATGTCACTCGTATAGTAGTCAGGTGAAAGTTCATACTTCCTCGCAATTAGTCGATCCCACCTTGTTCCCTCTTCAACCTTTTCGATGGTAGCCTCGATGCCAATATCCCTCAGATTCTGCTGGAGAATCGTTGCCATACTGATCATCATAGGCTCCCCGGCAGTGGCCAAAATGGTCGTCTTAAATCCTTTTTCGTATCCAGCCTCCTTCAAAAGCTGCTTGGCTTTTTCTGGATCGTAGGAGTATGGTTCTAGCTGATCATTGTAGTACTGAACTGGCGGCATGTAGGATGGAGCTATCTCACCGTATCCGAAGAGTACGGTGTCAATGAAGCCCTGCTTGTTCATGGCATAGTTTAGAGCTTGTCTGACCTTCACATTGTTGAATGGCTCAATGCCGCAGTTAATTTTAACGAAGTCGTGGCGCCAAATTGTATCGACCGAGACTTTTACATCGGGGTCAGCTCTGAGGATCTCGATCTCACTGAATGGTACATAAGCGGCGACGTCAACGCTTCCGTCGCGAACTGCGAGTGTCCTCGATGTTGCGTCGGGCATTATGTAGTAATAGAGTTTGTCCACCTTGGGTTGTCCTTCTCGCCAATAGTCTTCAAATTTGGAAAATAGTATCTCCTCGCCAGGTTTCCAATGTTCGAATTTGAACGGACCGGCCCCTATCGGATGTCGTCCGAACTTTTCGGTGCCACCAACTTCCAGGAAGTATTTCTCTGGAATTATGGCGGCATTGAACATAGCTAAATCCGCCAGTATCGGGGCATATGGAGCGCTCAATCTTATCTCGACAGTGTACCTATCCACAGCCACCATCTCCTCAATCGGTTTGAACATATCCGCATAGGGACATTGCTCTGGGTCACGCGTCCTGTTCAGTGAAAATACGACGTCTTCAGCAGTCACTTCGTTTCCATTGTGAAATTTTGCACCTTTCCGGAGATGGAAGGTGTAGATCAAATTGTCATCCGAGACCTCCCATGACTCAGCCAAGTCAGGTTCGATATATGTGGAATCATCAGATACCCGGACCAAACAATCATGAGCATTGTGCAAAGCCCATAGCGACGGATTGTCGGAGGGACCAACTGGATCCAAGGTCTTAGGTTCCGAGATCCAAGCCACTCTCAACACGCTCTCACACTTTTCTGCTCCAAGCCCAACCACAATGGCTAAAAGCATCGAAATCGTTAGTAGTGTTACAATCCCTCTCCTCATTTTTTATCTCCTTTGGTTAAATTATAAAGTGTTACTCTACTTATTCTTCTTTCGAACCTTGTCATCTATCACCCCCTTCAGAAGGTACTCTACATTTCATTCTCATCTATCACCCCCCTTGCTCTACTCTCCAATCTCCTTAATCCAACTATTGAAACCGTTACCGACCTTCGTCTCAATTACCCCGACAATTTGGAGAACGCATAAAGCTTCCCCAATAACTGGCCGACCTACCTCAGTCAAACTGGCAATACGATTTTCGGAGGGTAACTTATTACCCTTTCTATATTCCTCTTCCCTGATCGACTGGAGGACTTGCCCTGCTATTTCCATAGCTTTTCTCTTCCCGGTTTCCTGAACTTTCTTGAAGGTTGCTTCCAACCTCCAATACAAATCTGAATATCTGTAGCACAAGCACTATACCACCATTCTCGAAATTTGTCAATTCTTTTGGCTATAATGATACTGCCCACTTTCTATTAGATTTTAGAGAGTTCGGAAAAGCTTTTATTTTATTTCAAAAGCGAAGGGAGTTATCTACCAAATCACTATTTTTCACATTATTTTTCAGAACGTTATCCCCAATCTCTTCTCAAATCCCAGAATGAGACTATTTATTATTTTTCCCCGATCTTTTTGCTCTTTCCTACTTTTAGGGGTAATCTTGCTGTCGATCAGAATCGACCCGTGCTGGAAAAAGGCTTTGTTTTTCCTCCTTTGAGCGCTTCCCCCAATTTTTCTTCCGTCTTCAACGACATCGTATTTGGAGGGATTGACAAAACAAAAATAAGGATCAGGTCTTTCAGTCTCTTTTCTTTCTAACTCGGCGTTTATCCCCAAATTTTGTAGACCGAGGATTATCGCCTCATGAACTAGCTGCTGCGTTTTTGTAATATCCCTAAAGGCAGGAAATTCATTGGTAGAGCAAGCTAAAGAATAGGTTATCTCATTTCTATGAAGTATCGCACCTCCTCCGGCAAAGCGCCTCACAATGATTAGTTTTTGTCTTTTATATCTTTGCAAGGAAGGTCTAGGCTAGCTCGCTTGACCAGCCTGGAGAGGCATAAAGTGGACCAGGATTATGCCGAATCGGTAAAAAAAATAGGAAAGCTAGAGGAGATGCTGGTAAAGGAGCCCCTGATTTGGGCAACCATTAAGGAAGAACTTGTCCAGATTAAGCAAAAATATGGAGAAGAGAGGCGTACCCGGATTAAGACCGTAGTAAAGGATAAACCTGACCGCACCGGGACCAACTCCAAACTTTAAATCTGCTTCATGTGCAGCTTTGATTAATCTTGGGTCATTAGAAATACCCAGGTAACTGTTGGAGGCAAAATTTAAGAGGACACGCTTATCACTCATAACTATTTTTCTACTAAATTCATCTTGAGGAGGCACTATATCAACAATGACTTTTTCTTTCCCCTTCAGTCTACCTTCCTTCTCTAATAGTTTTAACTTTGCATCTAAAACAGGCGTTAGTTTGTTAAGCATCTTCTATCCTCCAACGCCATCCGCTATCGCTTCTTGGCCGGGGGTAAGGGATAGGTGATTCTACTATATGATAGTTTCATATCTATAAGCCCCTCTGCATACTTAATCATGGCATGTACCGGGTCAATGACTGGCACCCTATATGACGCTTCCCATAGATCTCTCTGTAGGCTCGCTGCCATCCCCACCATGCCGGTACATCCTAGCGTTATCACTTGAGCGCCGTCCCTTTCAATTGCGGTCTTTGATTCTTCAAACAGCCTTTGCTCAATCTTCTTCCAGTTTTTGTCCAGCTCCAGCACTGGCATCTGTATATCTCTGATGGATGCGATCTTGCAAGCCAACCCGTAGATGCGAGCCCGATTCCACATCCGTGGTTTTACCTGAGGCAAAACCGTAATGATCGAGAATCTTTGACCTAACATGGAAGCTAGGTGCATACTGGTTTCTGCGGCTCCGATAATCGGGATGCCAGCTACTTCTCGCGCTGCATCAATTCCGGGATCTCCAAAACAACTGATCATACAGGCATCCGCGCCACTCTTCTCAGCGTCCTTGGCCGCGCGCAAAATACCCGGTTCAGCTGCTACCACATCATACTCACACTCAATCGAAGCTGGGCCCTCTTCCAGACTTACCACCTGAACCTGAACGCCTTCTCTTGCAATTGACTTACACTCCTGTGCGGTCCTACGCTCAAGCTCCTCAAACTTTAGTATTGGCAAGAGCATGACCAGTTTTGTCATACTTCCGTCCTCCCTTATTAATGGTTGCTAGCCGAGAGCCAACCCCAATTCCTGGTACTCCTAGCCTAAAACCTGAACCCGGCAAACCACTTGTCCAAGTTTGTAAACCGATTCACTATGAGCATTGACGACACCACTATTGCGATAGAAACAGCACCAGCAGCGGCTACTCTGGGGTCATGGGAGAAGCGCAACGTGCTGTAGAGAGCTACGGGCAATGGATCCAAGTCTGGCGTGCTCAAATATAATGAAATGCTAAATTGGCCAAAAGAATAGATAAAAGCCAAGAAACCACCTACCATAATGCTCGGATAGATATTGGGCAACGTAACCTTAAAGAATGCCTGAATCGCATTTGCCCCCAGGATCCTGGCAGCGTTTTCGATGTCGATGTTGAAGTTAGACAAGGCTCCAACTACGGTAATAACCACAAAAGGCATCGCGATGATTATGTGTCCGACCAATAGACCTGGAAACGAGCGCGTCAATGCGCCAATATTGATGTAGTAGGCATAAAGCGCCAGACCGATCACAGCTCCCGGAATCATCAGCGGAGCTACCAACAGCGCCTGCAATAAATCTCTTCCCGGAAACCTAACCCGAACCAGAGCAATTGAAGCAGGGATACCGAGAAGCAAGGCACCTATAGATGCTGCAGCCGCCAAGAGCAAGCTAAGCGTAAAGGATTGCGTGAATAGTGCTGAGGTCAAGTACGCAGTGATCCAACGGACTGAGAACCCCTTCAGGGGAAAGGAAAGGTATGAAGCGCTATTGAAGGAAGTCAACACCACAACCACCGCCGGAGCTATGAGAAGTGCACTTGCTATGACAGCAATTAATCTAAATCCACGTGGGTAGCCTTCTCGATAGTAGCGCTGCTTGTTCATTTTCTGATCTCCGCAACAGAAGATGGTCTAGACTGCCAACATCCGTTTCGTGTACACCCGCGAATAGTAACGGATCAAGGCGAAAACCACCATCAGGTTTGTCAGCAACAGTACAATTGCAAAAGCCGCACCCCGTTGCCACAAGCCCTGATTTGAAATCTGTTGATAAACGTAAACCGGCAAGACAGCCCTTCCCCAACCTCCAAGTAGCACCGGTATCAGGTATGAGCTCATGGAAATTGCGAACGCAAACAGCACACCGGTGATGATGCCCGGCACACTCAAAGGAAGCTCAACTTTCATAAATCCTTTCCACCTGTTGCATCCCAGTAATCGAGCCACGTTCAGAAGGTCAGGCGAGATACTTTCAATAATACCTATCAAAGGCAAGATTAGAAACGGCAGACTCAGATTTACCAAGCCGACTATGACCCCAAAGGAATTATACATCAAGGGAAGAGGGCGAGAAATGACCCCAGCTCTTATCAGACTTCCGTTGATTAGACCGTTATCACCCAGTATAGTTAAGTAGCCAAAAATCCGGACTGTCAGATCTATCTGCATCGAAGAGAATACCAGGATCACCAGGAACGCTTGAACTCGCTTACTGGCGGTCCTCGCGATCATATAAGCCACAGGATATCCGATCAGTAGGCATATCGCGGTAGCCGCCGATGTTAACCACAAAGAATTGATGAGACTTTGCCGATAAACCGGGTAGCTGAAGAAGAGTTTGAAATTCTCCAGCGTTAGTACCGGCTTGATCGCTATGCTTCCCAGCTCCTTTGGATTGAATGCAAGGGCCAATAAGGTGAAAATAGGCACGATGAAGAAAAAGGTGAAGAACGCAAGGACGGGTAGAGCAAGAACCACAGTCCTATTCTCTCTAAGCATTCGTATCATTCTTCAAGCCTTTCATTCTTATTTGCACCTATAACCACCACACCTGCTGGTTCCCAGCAAATTCTGACTTTGGACCCTTCGGTAAAACGGTTCTCGCTGGTGTTAATCGCATAGATATCGATCTGTTGATTACCCACCACCAGGGCTTTGTGCCTCAGTAGCGCTCCCTCGTAACTGCTTTGCAGAATTGAACCTTCAAAGCTGTTCACAGTTGAAGTGGTGCTAGCTGCGCTTTCCATGACTGAGATAGCCTCAGGCTTAACAAAAACATTGACAGGCTGACCTACTTCGAAAGTTCTGTTTCTTATAGTCGCGGTCACCTCGAAGCCTACGGTAAGTCTGACTTGGACCTGATTGTCGTCTATGGTGGTCACGGTACCCTCGAAGCGGTTTGTCAGGCCCATGAAGTCCGCTACAAACATAGAAGCCGGGCTTTCATAGATTTCTTGCGGGGTACCAATTTGTTCCACTCTACCAGCGTTTAGGACCAGAACATGGTCAGACAGTGATAGGGCCTCACTTTGGTCGTGAGTGACATAGATTGTTGTGGTTGTAAGATCTTCTTGAAAACTTCTCAGCCAGAATTTCATCTCTTCCCGGAGCTTCTTATCGAGGGCGCTAAGGGGTTCATCCAGAAGGAGGACTTTGGGGTTTGGCGCTACTGCCCGAGCCAAAGCCACCCTTTGCTGTTCGCCTCCGCTCAACTGGTGAGGGTACTTCTTTTCATATCCCAGCAAACCTACCCGATCTAACAGATCATGGACCTTAGTTTGAACGTGGCTCTCGCTCAGGTGTCTTAGCTTAAGCCCGAAGGCTACATTGTCGTAAACACTGAGGTGCGGGAATATCGCGTAGTTCTGAAATACCAACCCCAGACCCCGTTGCTCAGGTGCAAGACCTGTAATCTCCTTTCCATCCAGCAAAATTGAACCGTTGGCCGGAGTCGTTAGGCCTGCGATCATTCGCAGTATCGTGGTCTTGCCAGAACCACTTGGGCCGACCAGCGAAAAGAACTCACCGCTTTTTATGGTAACGTTGACTTGAGAAACAACCGTCAGTTTGCCATACCTCTTTGTGAGATCGACCAGTTGCAATGCTGAAGTTAACATCTATTCCCCTATTACACCCAAATCATTCTGGATACATAACCTCGTGCTGATAGTTTTCTGAAGAGACCAGGGGAGAGCGCTAGTTGATTCCCGACACCCTCCCCTGGTAATGACCACAGTTAGTGCCCAGCGAAAATGGATTCTGCCATCCTCACAATCTCGTCTTCATTCTCCCTGTACCAGGTGTACTCAGGAACCCAGATTTCCGCCACCGCTTCCGCAGTGTTCTTGACGCCCCATTTTGCCAACTTCTCCGGGACCCTTACGTATTTGTTGGTGGAGCGCAATCCTAAGCTGACTTCAGCTAATTCATACTGCCACCTTGCACTCAGGGCGCGGTTTATGAAGGCGTAGGCTAGCTTTTTCTCCAGGGCAGAGACATGCTTGGAGACAGTGAAAGTTTGGCTGAGGATTGCCCGGTAGCCTTTGGGCCACCATACTACTCCTAGCGGCAATCCTGCCTCAAGCATCGTATAAAGCTCGCCGTCCCATTGTTCACCTATGACAACTTCGCCCTTTTCAAGGAGCATTTGCATTGTGCCCGTGAAATCAACGATCTTCATAGGCATAGAGTCCTTCATTGCCTTCTCCATGGTGGCAACGTCGTGCGGGCCTTCGCCAAAAACCTGTGCGGCAGTCATCCACAAAGGCGGAAAGAGACCGTTCGAGGTAATATAACTGGCACGCATTCCATCAAATCTATCCTCCCAAAAATCGGCGAACTCTGCCGGATGAGGTTCTTCGACAAGGTCCTTTCGATAAACGAAACAATGCTCACCAAACCCCCATGTTACGCCTGTCCCACTTAGCCAAGCGAAGTCCCAAATCTGATCTGCATTAGGGATGTTAGCCTTGATTTCTTCAATATCAACGAAGAAATCACCTGCGTTTGCAGCTTTACTCATCTGAAAGAGATTCCAGTTGCTTACGGCGTGCGGTGGGTTCTTTTCTCCTCCTGCTACATACTTGGGGAACCATGGCCAGCCACCGTCGTAGCTGACCTTGCAATTGAAGTCCTTTTCAAATTCCGGGATAAACTTCTCCATCCATTGTTCTTTCCAAAATCCCCCCCAATTCCCAAGGCGAAACGTTGCTCCTCCTGCATCAAAAGTTCCCCCGGTGTAGAGTATTTCCGGCTCTGCAGCTTGCCCAACGTAACTGAAACCCATTAGCAACCCTAACAACGCAACCAATAAGATACTAGATCGTTTCATCTCAATTCTCCTCCTTTCTTAATTGGCAAAGTTTCTCGACAGTTTTCTCTATAGATATCACCTCCCACATTTTTGAATTAAGGATGATGCATAGCCGTAGCGTAGTGCAAATCCTGGTTTGTTTATCGTCCTCGTCCATGGGATACGACGTTTTACCAATCGGTGTCTCGGTCGGAGATCACGGCCAAAACTCACGGGTTACCTATTGCAGAGAGCTTCTCTCCTCCGTTTCCCCTTAAACGAGGTTAGCTATTCCTTTGACCAAGGAATCTCCGCTCCCGAATTCAAACATCACCCTTGTTCACATTATCTACCTTGATTCTCCTCTTGTCAAATGCTCCGAATGTCGACTAAAGAACTACCAGAATGACCTTTATCTTCAACCTTCTCCTCTCTTAGCGACGGTTTCGATGGGTTGGTACTCAATGTCAAAGCCAAAGTGAGGTGGTCCCAGAATATCGAGCCCTTTGGGGGAGCGGAACTGTTCTACCGCACGTAACCCGATAACCGCTACAGAGTGTCCTTCAGCAATATGAGAGTTGGCGAAGGGCTCTCCGCTTTCGCGGTCAACTACAATTATCATGTCTGGACTGGTAACGTAAGGCTCGCCGTTAAGCCACGAGATGTGGTTTTCATTCTTAAACCAAATCTTAAATTCTTGTCCAGCAAATCGGCCGATCCCAGACAGGGTGTGGGTACCCCAATAGTATCCTTCTTTATCTTCCCACTCTTTGTTCGAAATATGCCCCTCAAACAGCAACCATCCATTCAATTGTTTTACCGTTTCTTCCACTGGGTTCCGGCCAGCCGCCCTGCTGGTGCGAATTAATCGACCAATTTCTAGACATTTGGAAAGAGTCTTAGGAATGAGCGCCCTCTTCATATCTTTACCCTTGAGCAAAAACCCTGCCTGACCTGCTAGTCCAAACGAGGCAGCAGCGAGAAATTTCCCCATTCTTTCCGCCATCTCATATCCGGTGCTTTCCGTAATAATAGCCTTGTTGCCATACTTATCTATACTAGCAATTGGCCAGAGACTGAGACCGTTGAGATAGGGAGTTGTTTGAGGAATTTCAGGAATTGCGCGTCCCGTATAATCACCGTCTACTATGGGGACCCTCAACCGAGCTGCCGCCACAACTGCACCGGGAGTGTTCGATCCACCAAGTTCAATAGGAACGATCGCTTGGATCTCCGCTTTGGTATAGCTCTCTAGCAAACGCACAGCCTCAGCCTGGATGCTCTTAACCGGCTCCTTAGTAAGACCAAGTGCCTGCATTCTCTGTTTCGCCTCCTCTGTACGTGGTGCAATGGAACCCATAAGAAAGGGACACACCGTCCAGGCATCATCCTTGACCTCTTCGTACGGGGTGAACGAGAGAGTCAAATCTTCATCCAGTGCCGTCCGGAGCCAATCTATCCCATCTTTAGGATCACCGCCCCCTCCTGTTCCCATGAGGGTACAACCCCGCACGAAATCATGAATGTCTTGCTCGTTCTGAATCTTTACCATACCATCCTCCTTTGCCCAATAGTGTCAAACGTAAATATTCAGTGAGGAACGTTCCATGTTGTTGACTGCAAAGAGCAGAGCGGGTAGCCGCACCCTTTAGGGTGCGTATAAACGCAGGCTAAGATTTTGCGCAGGCTGAAGCCTGCGGCTACCAGCGGCTACCGAGATTGCTTCGCTGGCAATGGGATTCACTAAGTATTTACCCTTCCTCCCAGTTCAGTTGGCGCAGTCTCCGCATTGGTTCATTCTAGGACCACGAGCTCTTCTGCTCGAGCTGCGAGTTCCTCAGCTCGATGGCACCAAACCAGGTGCCCAGGTCCCACTTTTACTGGAGAAGGTAACTCCTGGGAACATCTGGATTCAGCTATAGAGCATCTTGGATGGAAGGCGCACCCACCCGGCGGGTTCACTGGGCTTGGGATCTCACCTTCTTTGCTCATTTCTCGAGGTTTAACGCGTTCTTCCTCTTTGGATACGACCGGCGTAGCTGCAATCAGGGTCTTCGTATATGGATGGACAGGATGACTAAAGAGCATTTCCATGGTGCCCAGTTCATAAATCTTTCCCAGATACATCACCCCTGCCCTGGCAGCAATTGTCCGCACTAAGCCTAGATTATGAGTAATAAAGAGATACGATAAGGCTAATTCCTTCTTGAGTCTAAGGAAAAGATTTATCAGTTTTGCTTGCACGGATACATCCAACGCTGATGTCGGTTCATCCAAAACCAGGAAAGAAGGATTTACAGCTAAGGCTCGAGCGATGGCAATCCTCTGTCTCTCACCCCCACTGAGCGCAGATGGATATTTGTACATATAGCGGCTTGGCATCTCTACCTGTCCCAGCAATGTATGGATTATTCTCTTTCGCTCAACCCTTGATTTCCCTATTCCATGTATGATAAGCGGATCCTCTAAAATACTCATGACACTGCGCCGAGGATTTAATGAGGACTTGGGATCTTGAAAAACCATCTGTACCTCGCGGCGGAACCGTCCGATAGTTTGCTTGGTCAATTTTGACAAATTTTGTCCCTTGAAATAAATCATCCCACTTGTGGGGTTATAAATTTGCACAATAGTTTTCGCCACTGTAGATTTCCCTGATCCTGACTCTCCAATTAATCCAAAGATCTCTCCTTTCTGCACGTCAAAAGAGACTTTGTCCACTGCTTTGACATGCGCCACTATCTTATGAAGGAGGCCTGAGCGAATAGGGAAATATTTCACTAGATTCTCGACCTTCAACACTGGCTCACTCATCCGCCCCCTCCGTGGTACAAGTAGCAAGCCACATGTTGCTTTGTTGAAACTTTCACCATAGGCGGTTTTTGCTGGGCACATTTTTCCATAGCCTGAGGGCATCGGGGATGGAATCGACACCCAGAAGGAGCCTCAGTATAGTCGGAGAGGGTGCCTGGTATGCCTTCGGCTAAGGCTTCCCCTGTGAGGCGAGGTACAGAAGAAAGCAGGCCTTGAGTATACGGATGTTTGGGGTCATCGAAAATCTCAACTGTTTGTCCTTCTTCTACGACTCGCCCTGCATACATAATATAGACTCTCTCCACCGTTTCTCGAACGACCCCTAGATCATGGGTAATTAACAAAACCGCGATGCCAGCCTCCTTCACTAGACTCTTCAATAGGGAGAGAATTTGGGCCTGAATGGTGACATCTAAAGCACTACCCGGCTCATCCGCGATTAGAAACCGCGGCCTATTAACCAGCGCCATGGCGATCAGCACTCGCTGCCGCATCCCTCCGCTGAGCTCGAGAGGATATAGACTGAGGATGCGCCTGGGATCAGGCAATTGCACCGATGTCAGCGCCTCCATAGCTATCCCCCGAACCTTTGTTTTGGTAAGTGCACCATCATCTCGAATCCAGCGATGGCCAAAGCGAATTACGTCAAATATTTGCTGGCCCACGGTGAACACGGGATTGAGTGCACTGAGAGGATCTTGGAAGATCATGGAGATCGTCTTGCCCTTCATTCTGAGGAGTTCAATAGGGGCCGCCTTTAATACATCTCGGCCAGCTAAGAGAACTTGTCCCTGAGGGAAGAGAGCAGGGGGAGATCTCAGAATTCCCATGGCCGTTTTCATGGCCACGGTTTTGCCACACCCTGTTTCCCCGACTAATCCCACATGCTCTCCCCCTCGAACATATAAGCTCACTCCGTCTAATACCCGCGAGACGCCCTCGTAAACGCGAAACCAGACGTGCAAGTCCCGTATATCCAATATAGCTTTTTCTTCCATCTGTTAGACCCCTTCTTCCACAGCCAGGACATCGCGCAATCCATCACCCAACAGATTGAATCCCAAGATAATAAAGAAAATTGCCAAGCTAGGGAAGACCGTCATCCACCATCTCTCCGGTAGATACTTGGCACCAAAAGAAATCATCGTTCCTAGATCTTCTGCGGGAGGCTGAGCACCTAAGCCTAAGAAGCTCAATCCTGCCCCGACCAGGATAACAAAGCCGGCATCCAGGGTAATCTTCACTATGACCGGTGAGGCACAATTAGGAAGAATATCTTTGAAGATTATTCTTAAAGGGCTAGCTCCCAATACCTTGCTGGCTTGGACAAATTCCTCTGTTTTGATGGAGCGGGTGATACCGTTCACCAGGCGACAGTGCCATGTCCACCAAATGGAGGCCACTGCCAGCATGGCTTTATCGATGCTGGGAGTGAAAGCGGCACAGATTGCCAAGGCCATCACCAGGGCAGGCAGAGATAAGAAAACGTCAGTCACCCTCATTATTACTGTTTCAGTCTTTCCACCCATATATCCTGAAATAAGACCAAGGAAAACCCCGACTGGCACGCTGATGCCTAATACCACCGCAGTAAGCATAAGGGAAATCCGAGAACCAAAGATTATGCGAGTGAAAACATCACAGCCTAGTGCATCTGTTCCCAACCAATGTGATTTGCTTGGTGCTTGAAAGGCGTTTTGAAAATCAGTAAATGCTCCAGCATGTTTGGGGTAGGGGGTGACATAGGGAGCAAAAATAGCCAAGAGCACGCATAAGAGCACCATAACCCCACCGACAAGAGAGATCGGATTGCGTCTGAACTTATACCATCCTCTTCCCAAACGATCCTTGATGATCATCCATCGCGTCTCATTCAATCCCGTGGTTACCTGATGGTGGGATGCTCGAGTAGACATCACAACCTCCTTTTGGTTTACTCTCCCTCCTCATGTTTAATGCGGACTCGAGGGTCCACATACCCAGCCAGGATATCAACGATTAGATTTACAATGACAAAAGCGAGACCAATGATAAGAACAACCCCCATAACGGCGTTGAAATCCTTTCTCAGGATGGCACGGATGCCATATTTGGCTAGTCCAGGCCATGCGAAAACCGTTTCTACAAGAAAAGCGTTGCTCAGTTCTGAGGCAAAGGTCAGCCCTAAGATGGTAAGAGGAGCAATGGAAGCAGGCTTCAACATATACTTGAAAGCTATAACTCGATTAGGTATTCCAAATCCGCGAGATGCCTCTATGTAATCTTGGTTAGCAACGTCGCTCATGCTTGCCCTTGTCAGTCGGGCAATTTGTCCTATGCCTGTCATGGCAATGGCAAAAGAAGGGAGAATGATGTGTTTTAACGCATCCCCCAACGCACTAAAGTCTCCCTCTATCAAACTATCAAGCAACAGGAGTCCTGTTCGAAGAGGAGGAGCAGGCGTCATCAAACTTAGTCGTCCTGTGGTAGGCAGAATGCCTAGAAGGTAAGAAAAGGTAAGCTGGAGAAAGAGTCCCACGACAAATGGGGGAACGGCAACACCGATGAATGCCATAACCCGCACCAAATTGTCCACCCAACTATCCTTGTAGCGCGCTGCCAGTACTCCCAGGGGTACTCCCAGCACCAATACCCAGACTATAGCCACGAGAACTAGCTCGACCGTGGCCGGCAGATAATGAGCAATGTCCAGCGCTACGTTCCTGCGGGTTTGAAATGAGAGGCCAAAATCGCCGTGAAATATCCCGGTAATGTACGTCCAGTATTGGAGGGGCAGGGGTTTGTCCATCCCCATTACGTGTCGGAGATGTTCAACCTGCTCCTGTAAAGCAAAAGGCCCTAGGGCTAGCCGCGCTGGATCACCTGGGAGCATGCGGGCGATAATGAATATCAGTATAGAAAGTCCGAACAAAACCAAAATCGAGTAGAGCCACCGGCGTAATACAAAGTAAGAAAACCGCATGCTGTTCCTTTCTAGGAAAAGGGAGGGAAGTTTGACTCCCCTCCCTTTGAGCCTCTGTGCCTAGGTTATTTCTCGAACCACCAATCGTAGAAGTAGTAATAGAAGCTCATAACCGGCCTGTAGGTGAAGCCCCTTAAGTAGTCTTGTATAGCCACCCGCAAAGGCATGACGTAGACAAAGATATCGGGGCAACGTTCCACTATAACAGCTTGGGCAACGTTCATAATATGGGCTCGTTCTTCAGGGTCGAGCGTGGTCCGCTCCTGGTCGATCAGTTGGTCCACCACTGGATCTTGCAGCCACTCCGTGGACATCCAGGTGCCGCTTCCCCGTGAGTGATACATGCAGTTGAGATAGGTATCGGCATCAGGGTAGTTCGAGGACACCGAGGTCACCATGATGTTCGGTGTTGTCTCTACTGTAGTCGCCAGGTCGGTCATTCGTCCCCACGGTTCAACATGGATGTCAAGTTTCACTCCCAGCGGTTCAAGTTTTTCTTTGAATCGAACCGCCATCTTGCGCCGGTTCTCAAGCCCGGTGGGCAACACCAGGGTAATGGTTGGAACATCAGGATAGTACTTGCTTTGTTCGAGCTCCTGGCGGGCCTTGTCCAGGTCCATATGGTATTGGAAAACCCTGGGGTTATGGCCAGGAATACTAGCGGGAATTGGCCCTCTTGCGGGACCTGACCCAGGTTCCAGTGTTTGGATCACCGTCTCGTAATCAAACGCCCAGGCCAACATTCTCCGGATATGAATGTCATCAGTGGGAGGCCTTTTGGTGTTAATCTTAAAACTCATCTCTTCAGGAGACAAGAAGGTGAGCACCTCAACGCCAGGGATTTTGGCCATGTCTTGATAATCGGGATAGGTGCGCCAATGTTCTACCATGGTTAGCTCGCCTCTTCGCAGCATCGTCTTCACCGTTGCTGTTTCTTGCAAGAAGATACTGTGTGCCTCGTCGATGTGCTTGTCTCCATGAGGCCATCCTCCCCAGTAGTCAAGGAAGCGCTCGAAAACGATCTCGCGCCCCCGATCCCAAGCCATGAGAGTATAAGGTCCGGAACCGGCGTCCTCATTGGTAGTTACAGCTAGCCAGTTGGTGCCGTAATCGCCGAACTCCCCGAAATCTCCGGGCTGCTTATGAGCCAGGATCACATCTTTGTTCACAATGAACAGCCAGGGGAGAGTAGAAAGGAATGGAGCGTATACTTTGCTCAGGTGGAAAGTAACCTTGAATGGGCCATCAACCGTGACTTCCTTAACGATGCCCGACCACAGCCACGAATAACCATCCTTTAAGGCTAGTATTCGCTCCATCGAGAATTTGACGTCCTCAGCGGTTAGCTCGGTGGCATCGTGAAATTTCGCGCCCTGCCTTAGCTCAAAGGTATACGAGAGCCCATCAGCACTGATTGTCCAGCTCTTGGCCAACTTGGGTTCGATCTTACCTGTTGGGGATGGGAACACCAAGGGATCGTACACATTCAGCATACCGTAGGACTCGGTGTAGTCCGTTCCACGAGCAGGATCGATTGTTCCAAATTCCTGAGTGTTGCTCATGGTGAAAATGTTCTTGGCGACTCCCACTCCAATGTCGGTGCCCACGATTGTAATCGCAACCCCTAAGACCACTACGCCAAAAACAGCCAATTTACCAAATTGTCGGATAGACATCATAAACCTCCTTTCGGTCTAATGCTCCTTACAGGATCGCACGTGCATATTTGCTCCGTACGGTCTTCAGTAATGTCCACCACCTCCTTTCTTTGATGGCATAGAGACCCTTCTTTCATAAAAATATTCGCTGTTATTTCGTCCTTTCAGAATGCCATGTAGACATATGGGCCTTATCCATCTGGTCAAGATATTCAGGGAAAAATTTCTCATAGAAGCCGGTATCCAGATGATGAATTTGAGCAAGAATAGGTATAAACATGGCGTCGTGGTATTTTGGTATTCTGCCATACGTTTCATACACATAGCTACAGTATGACTTGGTGATTTCTACGATTGATTCGTATATCTTTGGCTTGGGAAGGTCATACCCTTTTTTGCCATATATGCCCTCAGAGCCCCACTTTTTAGCAGCTATTTCCTCCACCGCTTCCTCCACTGTTCTGTATGGCGGACAATATCCCTCCAATATGCCATCTATTCCTACTGGATTAACGGTTGCTTGAGGGAATGGTTCCCTTTCGAGCTGCTCGAAATGCATGTTCAATGACCTCATTACTGTTGGAAGGTCGATAGTATGCATCATGAAGGAACCAAGCCCCATGGCCGTAGCGGCAAGGGATAAGTTTTGCATGGCCATGCCAGCTTCGAGATTGCACAACCATGGCAGCATGGATTCATACTGGGTTATGGTCATCCGGTTACCATTTAAGAATCCATCATCTATCCATTTACCAACTCCTGCAGGCTGATTCTTGACTTCATCCCACAATTGCCATCTAAATTGGGCTAAGCCAGTGAACAACAAATTGATATACTCTCTTGTGGTATCAGCAATCGGTATGAACAGAGTAGTTCCGGGTAAGTTTACCATGCTCTCAAATGCTGAGCCGATCACGTCACGGGGAATGTCTATTCTTCCGTCTTTTAGCTTGGTGGTGTTCTTTTTATAATCCTCAAGTATTTCCTTTCTATCTTCTAGAGTTTTTGTCCTAACTCGCTTTTTTGGAATGATCTCATCTGTGGAATCTGTTTTGTAGTAAAATACCCCCTCATCATTGCTAAAGAACAGATGTAAAGTAAGGGAAGCACAAGGACTGGCTGCAGTTCTCCCTATCACTGTCAAATGTCCAAGGAGATGCCTAATCTCCTCTACGGTCACTCCTGTTATCCCTGAGGTAGCGAAACATAAAATCGCTGTTTCTAGCTCACTGAGCGGGATTGGCTGCTCTTTAGAGTTGTAGTTGAGGCCAGCACGTCGTGAGAGCAATTTCCCCCCTTGAGGAAACCTCCTGGTTCTCCTTCTATACATGGTTTCAAAAAGAGGCACATCAAAATCCATAGACATCGATCTTTCACCTCACTTTAAGAGAGAAGTTTGATACCCTTACTTTTTGCTATAAAAGCTGTTAATAATTAACTTCTCTCACATAAGTCCTCGAAGATTTGCTGAATAATCTCCACACCTTTTATCATATCTGCTACTGCTATTTTCTCATCTTTTGTGTGTTCTGATTGAACTCCCATCCCTATCACCGCTGTCTCGATACCCTTTTCGTTATAATGAGTAGCATCTGTTCCACCACATATAACCTTGACCCTTGGATGCAGCCCTACGCTGCTGATAGCTTTTTTCGCAATTGTAACAGCTTCTGAATCTTGTGAAATGCGGTAACACCTTATCAGGAGTTCCATTGTGACATCTGCCCTTGCTCCGATAGAATCTGCTGCAGTGAGAAATATCTGCTTTATCAGGTTACTGTGCCCAAGGCACTTTTCATGGTTTTGGCTACGGCATTCAACTTTGACTACTGTTTTTTCTGGTACGGCATTGAGAATCTCACCTCCCCTGATGACCCCCACGTTTACCGTTGTCTCATCATCGATCCAACCTTCTTTTAACATTGATATGGCATGTGATGCGGCTTTAATAGAAGATATCCCCTTTTCTGGTTCCATCCCTGCATGAGCAGCCCTACCTGTTATATCTACTTTGATACTCATGTAGGAGGGCCCCCCTACAATAATATCCTCTAGATTATCCGTATCGATTACAAACCCCATTCTTGATTTGAGGAGAGATGCATCAGTATTCTTGGACCCTTTGAGACCTGTCTCCTCTTTCCTTGAAACCACAATCTCTATCGGGGGATAACAATTGGCTGTTCTGATCGCCTCAAAGAGTTCTGTTATACCCGCCTTGTCATCTGCACCCAAAATTGTTTCTCCCTGGGAATGTATTATTCCATCTTTGAGAATTGGTTCAATTTCCTTACCGGGTTTAACCGTGTCTGCATGAACCCCAAAGAAGATTGGTTCAATCGAGCCTGAGTTTTTGGCCCTCACCTTTGCTATTAGGTTCCCAAATTTATCTAGAACACATTCAGCTTGCAGCTCTTTGGTAAATAAATCCTTGAGGTAATGTATGAATTCCTTCTCATTGCCAGATTCACTGCTAATTCGAACCATTCTAAAGAAGGTATTTACTAATTCTCGCTTCATCGGTTTTTCCTTAGATTTAGTTTTACACTTCAAAAAACAGCAGTTATCTTAAGTGAGCACCAGTGCAGAATACATTAATGACCGCAGGCTTTTGCTAACTCTACTAAATCCGGATGTACAACTTCACCTTCTTCAGTTAGGGGCTCCTCATCACATGATACCGAACACGCCAAACATATGCCGTCTATGTGGGAAGCTGCCACCCTAGGTTTACCACCCGAATACATTGGGCCCTGATACCCAAAACCCCATTCCGTACTTCCCCATATCCTTTCATCCTCCGTAGCAGTGTACCCGAGCTTTGCATTTGGATTAAAACCGTAACAAACATGTGCCACTAAGTACATAGTGGGATCGTTTAATTTTTCAAACCATTTTTTAACAATTTCCGCCTCCTTTCCACCTCGTATTTCTTTTATTCTTCCCTTTTTAACTTCGTATATAACTGGCTTTGAGACCACCCCTATATCTGCTTTACCACCACCTGAAATAGCACCATCAAAGACTAGTGTTCCATTGATAGTTTCTTCTCTAGGCGCCCATCCAATCTGTCCTGTTAGAAAATGTCCCCCCGGTTTGTCAGCAATGTGCTCGTCAGCAAAAGGGCGATGGGGATCATTTTCAAATTCTATGTTTGTCCCCGCAGCATTAACAATCTTCATTTTTTTTGCACGCTTTGTTATCTCAACAACTTTTTCCTGAAAGGCTATTTGAGCTTCAATATCTACTTCTCCTATACAGCGAATCAACTGATCGGTTGATAAACCTCCAAGCATAAGATTTCGAGTACGGCCGTTTGTTACCGCCCGTTCCCAGGGTGTACTATATAGTAACCATTGGTTATTAAGTTCTATCCACGCATCTGCTTCAGGACATGCTGCTATAAGCGGAGCAGGCAAATATGGGTCAGTTGCCTTTCCATACCCCTTTGGTGTGGAATGCCAAGCCACCATCACCTTGGCACCAAGTGCCTCTCCCGCTTTGGCCATTTCCTCTGCCACCCTGAAGTCACTGATAGAGTCAATAGTAATGAGGAGATTTTCACCTTCTTTTACTCTAATGATTTCCTTAACTGTTTTATAGGCCGCTTTGAATAGTTCCAGATCACTTATGGTTGGCATGTTTCCTCCTAAAATCTGAAGTACTCACACCTATAGTATTGTTTTGAAACTGCGTCTGGCAGAAATTTGACATCGTTCCTGAGTCTCTGCATTTACCTTATTAATATATAGTTAAGGTCATCATCCTCAAAAGGTTATTTAAGCACGTTTCGGATTCATTTTTCTTAATAATTTTTGTATATTCGGTGCTAATCCTTCGGGAAGAAGTACTATTACCAATATGAAAATTAATCCAAAAAATATACGAAGGTACCTTTCAACTGGTACCAAAAGTTCCGGTATAAGTATTACAAAAAGCGCACCTAAAACGGGGCCGTAGAAAACCTTACTTCCTCCTATAAGAGGAATGAAAAAGATATATAGAGTGGTAAAAACTTCTATATCCACCGATGAAATAAACCCGGTATAATTAACGTATAAAGCACCACCGAATCCGGATATGAATCCAGCAATACTATAGGCAAGTATCTTATACTTGCGAGTATTGAGCCCCACCGTCTGGGTTAATCTGTCATTTTCGGATATTAAAGTTAAAATTCTTCCTGTTTTGGTTCCCATAATCCATAAAAAGAAAGCTACTATTGCTGCTGTTAAGAATATTACCAAGAGATATAGAGTTTTATATCCTACTAAAGCAGTGAGTCCACCAAAATATAAACCACTTCTGCCTCCTGTAATTGGCTGCAATGCTTCAATTAATTTAGGAAAGAGAATGGCAAGTAAGAAGGAGGCCATGCTTACATAAAAACCTCGGGCTCTACTGGTAGAAAGGAACATAAGTACTGCTATCACCGTGGCTAACACTGCACCTATGAATATGGATGCAAACAAAGGCCATTGAAACATTTCTGTTAGGACTATTGTTGCATAAGCCCCTATGGCCATGGTGACGGAATAACCAAAAAATGGCTGGCCACTCTTAAAAAAGAGAAACCATGCCACATAACCCTGTATCAGGAATAAATACACGTATCCTGTTACTTCTTGTAGATAGCCTCCTTTGAAAACAAACAAGGAAGGTAACAAAAGCATTAAGATTGTTCCTATTTTCTCATAACGACCTTTCACTGCCTAAAATCCCCTTTGGAGCAACTATTAGAACAAGAATAACAATGAAATACAAAATAACACTCTGCCACATACCACCGAGCAGGTATCCACTAAAACTCATTACCATACCCATTATTAAGGCACTGATTATTCCACCCCATATATTTCCAATCCCTCCTACCACAGCAATAATGAATCCAAGAAAACCTAAGTCCCAGCCAGTCATCAGGTTCAGGTTATACAATGATCCCCAAAAAATTGCTCCCACACAAGCCAAAGCACAGCCAATACCCGAGGCAATACTGAACACCCGGTTAGTCTTGATTCCAATTAGTTTTGCCAATTTTAGATTTTGAGATGTTGCCTGCCAGGATTTTCCAATCTCTGTATGCTCTTCTAATAGACGTATAATTACTAAAGTCCCCAGTGCAAAGAGAAGAGCAAAAATCTTGAAGCCTTCTACTGTAACTCCTGCAATATTTATTGTTCCTATACGGGGGAGTGCCAGGGATATGCTGGGTCGAGGGAAAATTGCTCTCATCAAACCCTCAAAAACAAAACCAAGAGAAACCGTTATTATAAAAAATAAGGTAGAGTCTCCTCCCCTTTCGCTGATGGGTGTGAGCAATATCCGCTGTATAATATATCCAATAGCGAAACAAAATACTACTCCAACTAAGATGGCTATCCCCATATTAAAAGAGAGGAAATACCACGTTAAAAAACCTCCAAAAACACCGATGACCCCTATAGCAAAATTTGGGATACCAGTTATACCATAAATAACTGCTACACCCAGTACAGGAAGAGACAAAATCCCACCCATGATTAACCCGGTGATGATACCGTTTAAGATCATACTATTTCCTCATAAAAATTAACTAATGGATCCTAGGTAGAGATCTTTTACCACGTCTCTACTGAGATTTTCTGTTTTTTCGTCAAATCTAATTTCCCCGGCTTCCAGTCCAAAAAGCCTATCCGCAATATTAAGAACCTTTATGTTCTGTTCAGAAAGCACGATTGTCTTACCGGTATCTTCCTTGATCTTTTTCAGAGTTTCAAACAATTTGGTCACCAATTTAGGTGCTAAGCCTATTGAAGGCTCATCAATCAGCATAATCTTTGCATTTGAAGCTATGCCAATACCAACAGCCAGCATCTTCTGTTGCCCACCGCTTAGAGTATTGGCTATTTGCCTTCTTTTCTCCCACAAGACAGGGAAGAGTTTATAGACGCGGTCAATGAGTTCTTCTTTCTTAGCCCGGTTACTGAGAATTACACTCACCTCAAGATTCTTCTTAACAGACATCAGGGGAAAAATATTTCCCTCTTGAGGTACGAGCATTAATCCAAGTTGACGGCGTTTAAGTACAGGCCATCTCTCAATTTGATGACCTAAAAAATTAATCTGTCCTTCCTTTATATGCATCGATCCTGCTATAGATTCAAGCAGAGTGGTTTTACCAGCGCCATTTGGCCCAACTATACCGACAATTTCGTTATCATTAACATAGAAACCTATACCTTTTAAAGCACTTATCATCCCATAGCAGGCAGTCAAGCCAGAAACTTCTAAAATTGGCTCGCTCAATTGTTTTCTCCCTTCTTATTCCAGATATACACTGTGGACATCTTTATTATCTCTTATTTCCTCAGGTGAACCTTCAGCTATTTTGCATCCTTCATCTAAAACGAAAATCCAGTCAGAAGTTCTCATAATGGGTCTTATCTCATGTCCTATCTGGAATATGGTGTATCCTTGATCACGGAGAGTTTCAACAATTTGACAAATTTTCTCTATCTCTGTCGGAACTAGGCCACCTACAAGTTCATCTAATAGTATTAACTTGGGAGTCGTAGCCAATGCTCTTCCTAATTCAACCAGCTTGCTATCAAGTGGGGGGAGACTTGAAACAATCTCTTTTTCTTTCTTTTCTAGCCCGAGAAACTCTAGGATTTCATAAACTCTTTCCTTCCTCCTCTGCTCTTCCATACTATCCTTTAACATTCCTGCGATTACATTGTCAAAAACACTTAAGTTTGGGAAAAGGTTCTTCTGCTGATAGGTTCTGGCAATTCCCTTCCTGCAGATTTCATAGGGTTTCATATCTGTAATATCCTCACCCATAAATTCAATCTTCCCCGAGTCTGCAGGAAGGGTTCCCGTTATCAAGTTAAAAAGAGTGGTTTTACCAGCCCCATTCGGCCCAATCAAGCTCCAGATTTTTCTGCTTTCCAGAACAAGGCTAACGTTTTCAAGAGCATGAAGTCCACCAAACCTTTTGTGTAAATTTCTTATCATCAACATGGTTAATTTTTAATCCACCCTTCTTAGCTAGATATTTCTATTTGCCGACAATAAACTCCTGAACTATATTTTACCGCGCTCTCTCATATTTTTCCCCTGATTCAAGTTTTTTGAATCCTTTCAATTCATCGAGTATTTCCAGCATAGTACTCTCAGCCGTTTCGTACACTCTCACCAATTCTGGATGGAGACCAAAGGTAGGATCCAGATCAGAAGAACCAGGTACGAACTTAATAATCGCACCCTTGGCGCCTTTATTGTTTCCATATCCGTCCAATGGTCCCATTGGACTAATACATACGTTTTGGAACGATGTTTTTTGCATCAAATCAATAATCACATCGGGATCTTTGGTCCCCGCCTTTTCATAAACTTCTTTAATCCAGTAGATCACTTGATAGTAATTATTAGTGTATGCCTCAGGGTAAGCTTTTTCACCGTATTTAGCTTTCCATTTCTTTACAAAGTCTTTCCAGGCTTCGCTCGTTGGATCATGATCGGCAAGGGTATATATATTTTCTGCTCCATACTCTCCGGTTATCTTTGCACCCCCCATGTTTGAGTAGGTTGTACCATAGAGCATTATCCGGGGCATGGCGCCAGCATCCCGCAACTGTTTAGCCACGCTAAACCATCCAGCTCCAGTATATGGACAGAAAATCGCATCCGGTTTTTCCTCTTTAATGATTAATACCTCAGTGCTGTAATCTGTTTTGTCAAGTGGAGTATAGATGACCGGGCTTATCTCAAAAGGTTTACCGTTCTTTTCCCAATAGGCTTTTAAGCCCATACCATTACTGTATCCCCAATCGTAATCCCCTCCTATGAGTGCTACCTTTTTTGCTCCCATTTCCTCAAAGAACCTGCCCGCAAGCTGACCGGCAAAATAATCAGCATAACCATAGTAGACTACCCATTTGCTCACTGGAACTTCTCCAGGAGGAAGATACTTACTCATACTGAGGTGCCCTCCCACAAAGCATGGGATTTTATATTTTGGAGCTTCCACACATAGCGGGCTAATGGTAGTTTCAAGAGCTGCTCCTCCCATTACATCGGGTTTCCAAGTTCCCACTTCTCTGCTGAGCTTTCTCTTAAGTACGGAAGGTTTTGTCTCCGTATCTATAACCTTATATTCAATCCCTGAAAAGCCTTTTATACCCTCTCTATTAATCTCTTCCACAGCCAATTTCATAGCTCTATCATAAGCCGGACCTATGTTACCTGCAGCCCCTGAAAAAGCAACAGTACCCAGAATCCGTATAGGTTCTTCCTTCTTTTCTGCTGATGCTACCAAAATGCTGGAGACAAGTCCAACAGCCAGCAATACCCCAATGCCCCCTACGATCATCAGCTTCAGCCTGCTTTTTTTAAATATTTTCCTTAACATATGCTCCCTCCCTTGGTCAATAATTCTTTAATATCTTTTTGACATGGTTCATTTTTCTGGGCAAAGCTCCCGAAAGAGAAGTTAATCTTTCAACACTTTTCTCTTCGGAAAGCCCTGCTTGGCCTTGAGCTAGTGGCCTGCCTACCTTCTCACCTCCCTCCAGCCTCATTTTTACTTTTTCCTTGCTAAGGACCTACCTTCCTGCTTTTTCTTTACCTATTCAAGACTTTCCAACTTACCATTTTAATTTCGTCTTCCCCCGCAAATCTATCACTCACACCTTCACATTACCCCAAAATCGCTCATCTATTTTCCCATTGCCTGTGCAATTTCGCTTAGTTCAGGATGCACTACTTTCCCTTCTTTGAGTAACAACTCATCATCTACCCATACAGTAGAATTCAAGCATATCCCGTCAGCATGAGATACAGCATCTCCCAGACTACCTTCAAACATGGGTCCCTGATAACCATTTCCCCATTCAGTAGATCCCCATACACGTTCATCCTCAGTACATAACCCTGTGAGTATTGCTCCCGGATTGAACCCGTAACATATATGAGCCAAATTATACATATTCGGATCACCGAGCTTTTTCAGCCAATTACTCATCTTTTTGGCTTCATCCTGACCCTTAACTTCAACAATTCTCCCTTCTTTTATGGTCAATTCAATCGGATGAGCAAGGATTCCGAGATCAGCTTCCCCGCCACCAGAAAATGATCCATCAAATACTATAACCCCATTAATACTTTCTTCACGAGGGGCCCATCCAATCTGGCCTACCAGAAAATGTGGTCCCGGTACATCTGCTCGCAGCTCATTGGTAATGGGGCGCTCGTGCACATTCTCAAAAGAAACGTCAGTACCTGCTGGTGTCGTAACACGCATCTTGGAAGCTTTTTTCGTGAGCTCGACCACCTTATTCTGAAATTTTTCTTGCAAATCCATATCAAGTTTGGCAATACATCTGGTAATGCGTTCTGGATCTAATCCTCCTAGAAAAAGGTACCGCGTTCTCTCGTTGGACATCGCTTCTATCCACGGAGTGGAATATAGGAGCCACTGGTTATTGAATTCTATCCATACATCTGCTGCTGGTATGGCTTTTTTAAGAGATTCCGGTAACTGCGGATCAGCCACTTTGCCATAACCATTGGGCGTTGTATGCCACGCTACCATTACTTTCCCGCCAGCAGCTTCAGCTGCCTTGGCAACTTCTACTACTGGTTTAAAATACATTGCTGAATCTACTGTTAGTATTACGGATTCTCCTTTTTTGATTCTACACATTTCATGAGCTACTATATAGCTCGCTTTTCCTAATTCTAATTCAAACCTCTCTGGCATCTTCTCTTCCTCCTTCTTTTTTAAAGCATTTCTTTCTCTGAGGGCGCCTCATACGCAATTGTGCTCGTCTTAAGACCCATACTCACATATATTTCTGCCAACCTCAATGAGGCCACTGCCGGATCAACTACCGGTACTCCTAATTTCTGTTGTAATTTTTTTGCTAAAGATGACATGCCGGTACACCCAAGAACGATACCTTCCGTCCCATCGTTTTCTATAGCTATTTTAGCTTCTGCCAAGATAGCCTTAAATGCCTTTTCCTCATCTTTTAGGTCCAATACAGGAATATTAGCAAACCGTACCGAGGCCACCCTGCTTCCAAAACCATACTTGTTTATGTTTTCTCTGATTTCATCGGCAGTACTTTTTAATACGGTGACTACCGAAAACTTCCTGCACAATCCGAGAGCCAGAAGATAGCTCGCTTCACCTGCACTGGTGACAGGTATTGTAACTGCTTCGCGGCAGGCTCTTACAACAGTATCCATGGCACAATCTAAACTTACCGCATCATAACCTTCTTTCTCTGCCTTTTTGACTTCTTCGATAATATATGGGGCTGCAAGAGCCTCATCATATGCTGATTCAATAGATACTGGTCCATGACTTAAACATACAACTTCTACTTCATTTCCAGGTGAGGCTGCCTTTCTTCGCTCTTCAACTTGGCTATCTCTAAATTTAATCGATGAGTTTGGTATTACTATCTTAACTCTCATATCTGATTATTTTGCATCCTCCTTTTTTGATTATTGTTCCTGTGAGAATAGTAGAACATATGTATAATCTGTCAAGAAAAAAATTCTTTTGGCTACAATGATACTATTGACTTTTTATTAGATTTTAGAGAACTCCGAAAAACTCCTATTTGATTTTAAAAGTGGAGGGAACCATCTGCCAAATTACTATTTTTCGGAACGTTATCCCCAACTTCCCACTGTTTCTGTAAATTCCATGAAGGTAGGAAATTCACGGGTAGAGCAAGCAAAAGATTAGAGCAAGAGGGGGCAAAAAAGGTTATTCCCCTTCCGGTAAGTGGTCCCTTTCACACCTCCTTTATGAGACGCGCAGCTTTAAAATTCAGTCAAGAATTAGATCGCATCGCTTTCTCTGATCCCTGCTGCAAAGTTCTCACCAATGCCTTTGCCCGCTATGCCTTAAGCGGCGAAGAAATTAAAAGCGCCCTTCGGATGCAGATGGATCATCCCGTTCTCTGGGAGGATTCTATGAGGAAACTACTCACTGATGGAATCGATCTATTCATTGAAGTAGGACCAGGAGAGGTTCTCAAGGGGCTCCTGCGAAGAATTGACAGGAGAGCATCGGTTTTGGGAATGGAAAATTCCGAGGATCTAGAGAGAATTGAGGACTACGGTAGCTAAATTTTATTTACAATTTGGGATTAAAGTAGACTAAAAAGGAGCCTTCCCAGGGTATTTAGCTTATGTCAGGCTAAATACCCTGGCAGCCTCACTCAGGTTTTTAGAGACCCATGTTTCTCCCATCTTTCTTTGAAAAGGTACTGGTAGTCTGCGATAAATACTTTGATCTTCTTATTCTATGGGGCTGCTTTTACCTCTTGCCACATTTCTATCCAATCTGCCATAGTAGCGTATTTGCCAGGCTCAAGTGGCAAAGGACCATTGGGTTTACTCTCTGCAAAAAACTCTACCAGAGTATCATAGGGATACAGACTTTTTTCCTCCTCACTTAACAACGGCTTAACGTCAGTAGTTACGGCACCCCAATAATTCTTTACCACACCCACATGCTGAACGTAAGGTGTTAGCACCTCATTAATCAGTGCATATGCAGCTTCTGGGTTAGGGGCATTGACGGGGATGCAATAGCTGTCAATAAAAACAAGGGTACCTTCCTTCGGGATATTCCACTCTAAATTATACCCTTCTTCTTTCGCCAGTTTTGCTATCATGAGATCCCCACTAGTAGCCTGTAGATCAACTTCTCCGCTTATAAGCATCGATTTTGCTTCTCCCTTGGAAATCACTATTGCTCTTGCGCCCTTTTTCAGTTTGATCAGGAAATCCTTAGCCTTAGCAAATTCCTCCGGCGTCAAAAGACTCGGGTCACCCTTCTTTCCAGTGGCTTTTGCTGCCTGTGTTATCGCCCCCAGCGCCTCATCCTGCATAATATATCTACCTTTCCATTCAGGTTTAAGTAAATCCCAGTAGGACTCTAGAGGACCCACTTTATCTGCGTTATAGACGACATCGTTTTTGCCAAAGTTTATTGGTACAGCCCATACTTTCCCTTCGAAGTTAAACATCTCCATTGCGTCCAGGATTCCGGGATCAAGATTTTTATAGTTTGGTATTTTGCTTACGTCAATCGGTTGCAGTAGATTGTTCACCACTAGTTGTTCAATATTCGCTTGATTCGGAGTTACAATATCATACTCGGCTCCTGCTTTCAGTTTTGCAAATATCTCATCGTTACTGGCTATGTAAGTCGGATCAATTGTCACTCCATATTTTTCTTTAAACTCTTTGAATGCTTCAGTGAATTCATAACCTTCCCAACCAAGTATTCTGATCGACCCACTTATCTTCTTTTCTGCAAAGGATACGCCTAAAGCGAAACTACTAACCAGCACACATAGAGTCAAAGAAGTGATAATCAAGAGTTTTCTTTTCTTTAACATTGGTAACCTCCTCGATTATACTACAAAACTTGTAACTCAAGACGGTTTAAACTCCCACGGAAATTTCCCGGGAGAAATGCCAACTATCCAACACCTCTCCTCAGACAACTTCCATTCCCAAGCCGAAGCGGCCTACCCGCATTCTCACCCCCTCCTGGCCTTTTATTTCTAGCTTTTACTTTCTTGAAGAAAGATTTTGCCAATATTTTATCGATCCTTTTTCGTCAAAAAACTACCGTTCTCATCATAGCTTCACGTCCTCTTGCATAGTCCAAAGAAGCCGATAAACGAGGATTAATACAGAGTTCTCAATTTCGCGATTCTATTCGCTATTATGATTAACGTGATGGAAATAGCTAAAACCATAGTTGCAATTACGTTTACTGTGGGAGAAACTCCTCTTCTTAACATTCCCCATATCACTATAGGAAGGGTATTTTTCCTCCCTACCACAAAAAAAGTAACGAGAAATTCATCAAAAGAGAGGCCAAAACTAAGCATCATAGTTCCAATTAATGAAGGTCTTATTAGAGGAAAGGTCACATACCTGAATGTTTGTAGTGCATTTGCCCCAAGATCCTTAGCTGCTTCCTCAATCGTAATGTCAAATTTATCAAGCCGCGCATTCATAATTAGTACCACAAATGGTGTAACAAATACTACGTGACTTAACGTAACCGTCAAAAGTGATCTAGAAATTCCCAATACAGATGCGAAAAAAGATAATAGTGAAATGCCAAGAATAATGGCCGGCAGAGTGATTGGTAGAAGGACAATGTATGACATCATTTCTTTAAACCTGAACCGATACCTTGTTAAAGCAAATGAGGCAAGCACTCCTATGAAAACCGATACACATGAAACCATAAGCCCCACATAAACGCTATTTATTAGTGCCGAAATAAAGATTTCATTTCTTAATACCTCTCGATACCATTTTGTGGTGAAACCCCTCATTGGGAATACAGTGGCAGAAGTAGGGTTGAAAGAGAAAAGCACAATAATTACTATTGGCAACAATAGAAAGATCATAATTAACACAGTAGATAAATCTAGTACTCCGAATCTAAAACTCTTGCCTCTTGTTGTCCTCACTTAAAGATTACCTCCTAAGCTTCAGAATCTTGAGTATCCAAATCAAACAGTACACTAGAAGAGCCAGTAGAAATAAGGTGAAGTAAGAAAGAGCAGACCCAAATGGCCAGTTATAGCGCATTCCAAACTGATCCGCTATAATCTTTCCTATCATCATTCCAGTTGTTCCACCAACAAGTTGTGGAGTAACATAATCTCCCGCGGAAAGTATAAAACTAAAAATAAAGCCAGTTACCACCCCCGACATGCTCAAAGGGAGAGTGACCTTGTAAAAAGCCTCAAAATTGTTTGCCCCCAGGTCCTTAGCAGCTTCAATTAACTCTGGTTTGACATTCTGTAGGGAAGAAAATATTGGGAGAATGGTAAAGGGGACAAATATAAATACCAGCGTTATTATCACTGCTGTTGGACTATACAAAAGAAATGAGAGTGGTTCTTTTGTTAAGCCTATGTACTGTAAGATCTGATTGATTAGTCCCTGTCTCCCAAGAATAGTCTTCCAAGCATAAATCCTAACCAGGTAACTGCTAAAGAGTGAGATCAAAATCAAATATAAAACAAAATCCTGCATTTTTTTGTATTTGAAAGTTAGTGAGTAGGCAACTGGATAGCTCACAACCACACAGATTATGGCAGCTATAAAGGCTATGCGAATTGACCTTAGTATAATAATAAGGTAGAGTTTTTTTGAAAAAATGGCCCAGTAATTCTCCAGCGTAAACGTTGGCACAAGTCCTCTTGCTGTTGTTAACCAAAAACTATAAGTGAGCAAAATACCCAGAGGAATAAAAAAGAACAAGATATAATAAACCCAGAAAGGCAACAGCAAAAATATGTGTATTTTCCCCTTTCTCATAACAAAAAACAGCCTTCCTTTTCAGAAAAACTAACTTGCACTCATTCCGGGAAAACGTTAAGACTTTCTCTTGTAAAGGCTAAAGTGACTCCATCACCAATTTTGATGCTTCTAGCATTGCTTTCGTCTGTTATTCTGTCTTCGGCTACCATAGTAATATTTTCCGATATCCGTAGGTAATACTTGACAACAGAACCAAAAAATACCGCATCTACCATTTTTCCCCTAATCTGGTTACCAAATGATTTGCCCTCTAACTCACCAGTTATCCTGAGCTTTTCTGGTCTTATTGCCAAAGTAACTGGATCTCCCGTTTTTACATTAATGGTTCTATTCGCAAACAGCTCCAATCCATCAACGGAAATTACCAAGCAGTCACTGTTGACCTTAACAACCGTTCCTTTTAAGAGATTGTTTTCTCCAACGAACATTGCCGAAAATTTAGAATTCGGGTGGTTATATATCCTCTTTGGGGTACCAACCTGCATTATTTCTCCCTCATTCATTAATACAATTCTGTCTGACATTACTAGAGCTTCTTCTTGATCATGTGTCACATAGATAAAAGTTATTCTGAGCTTCTCTTGAATATTTTTGAGTTCAATTTGCATCTGCTTCCTTATCTTCAAATCCAGTGCCCCGAGCGGCTCATCAAGCAATAAGACTTTTGGTTCATTTATGAGAGCCCGAGCGAGAGCCACTCTTTGACACTGCCCACCCGAAAGCTGGTTGGGTCCTCTTGTTTCAAAACCTTCCAATTGGACTAACTGGAGCATTTTCCTGACTTTCCTTGCCACTTCTTCCTTAGGTTTTTTCTTTAGAAATTGACTGAATGCAATATTTTCGAAAACACTCATATGTGGAAAAAGAGCATAACTTTGAAAAACCATATTCATTGTCCTTCTATAAGGCGGAAGATCAATAATACTCTCGCCATTCATTAAAACATCACCTGAATCAAGTGTTTCAAAACCGGCAATAATTCGCAGTAGAGTAGTTTTTCCACATCCACTTGGGCCGAGTAAACAAACAAATTCCCCATCTTTTACTTGAAGACTAAAATTTTTCACAGCCACCACTTGCCCAAAACTCCGAGAAGCACCTTTGATTACTAATAGTGTATTTTCGTATGACATTAGCCCCTCTTCGAATCAAAGATAGAAGGATTGGTCATCATTAGGATTAATTCTAAACAAATTTTTTTCCCTTGTCAAGAAACGCGCTTTTTGAGAAAATTGCATCTTTTACCTTCCCAGAGAGGAAAAGGCCTTTTGAGTTTCTCTCGATGAAATTCAAACAAGGATATGCCATTTTCTTCGTTCCTCGGTGTAAAAGAGCTTTAGTTTACATAATCCGGGTTTAAATCTATCTATTCCTACTATCCACGAATGTTGGGGGAGCATTCTCGATTATTCTATTCTTCGATACTGCTGTATTGATAAACCTCCATCGATAATAATTGTATGTCCTTGAATATATTTAGAATCATCAGAAGCCAGGAAAACAGCGGCTCCCACACAATCCTCCACCGTACCGAGTCTGCCGAGGGGAGTCTTTGAAAGTACCGCCTCGTTAAATTGAGGGTCCTCCATAAATCCCTCCGGCACTATATCTGTTCCCGTAATAACTCCTGGAGCAAGTCCGTTAACATTAATATTGTAAGGCCCCAATTCCACCGCCATGGATGCAGTAAGCATATCAAGACCACCTTTAGAGACATTATAGTGGGCTCTACCAGGTTCTACCTGAAATCCGTTAACCGAGGATACATTTATGATCTTACCGGAGATTTTATTTTCCACCATTTTCCTGGCAACCGCTTGACTACATAAAAAAGCTCCTTTTAGATTAACAGCCAAGACTCTATCCCAGGTTTTCTCGCTCACTTTTAGAAAAGGCACCTCGGGACTTATACCGGCGTTATTCACTAAAATATCGATTTTCCCTAGCATAGCCCATGCTCCATCAATTAACCCGGTTACGTCATCAATTTTGGCTACGTCGGCTTGAATAGCTATTGCTCTTCTCCCCAAATTTTTGACAATGTTAACCGTTTCTTCCGCTAAATTCTTTCTAGAGTGATAATTAACCACTACATTGGCACCTTCTTTAGCAAAACCTATTGCAATTCCTTTTCCTATTCCACTCGAACTCCCAGTTACTAAAGCAACTTTATTTTCCAATTTCATAATTACCTCCCCTACTATAATCTTCACCGGACCGTGGGTGCAGATTTCCCACATGAAAGCTCTTCATCGATATTTCCCTGTCTCAAGGCTAGGCATAGGCTAAGTAATAGATCTTTGGCTAACAAAAGCGACTATACGTGGTATTATGAAAAGACTCGCCTCTCTTCTTCGCACCAGCCTTTTCTCTACAGCAAAAAAAAGACAAGAGAGAAGAGAGGCCCCGAGAGCAAGGAGTGACAGTGACTACATTGCTACTTTACAGTACCCATAGTTAGTCCTCGAACAAAGTATTTCCTGGCCAAAATGCCTAGGGCAAAGAGAGGCAACATAGAAATTGTTGAAATAGCTCCTACTTCACCCCACATAATCATTTGCTGGCCAAACAAAGATGGTAAGAAAACAGAAAGAGGAATTACTCGTCGCCTAGCAAGAATGAGCGCATAAGGGTACTCCTGCCAGCTAAAGATAAAACAAAACATCGCGGTTACAATCAACCCTGGCGCGGCTAATGGTAAGACGACTCTCCAAAAAACTCCTACCTCAGAACATCCGTCAATTCTGGCACTTTCTTGCGCCTCTTGGGGAATTTCCCGAAAGAATCCCCTCATCATCCATACGGTAAAAGGTAGATTAAAAACAAGGTGCATTAAGATTATAGCAAGATACGTATCAATTATACGGAGTTCTTTAAAGAAAAGAAATACTGGAAAAACCACAGCAATAGGTGGGAGAACTCGTAAGGTTAGAAGTCCAAAAGGAAAGCTTTTGCCCCCGGTTTTCCAGCGCGTGATGCTGTAGGCCGCCAAGGAACCTATTACGACAACACAAGCGGTACTCAAGCCAGCAATTATTAAACTATCCTTAAAGGACTTATATCCGTTCAATTCTTGAACCCCTATGTAGTGAGCAAAGGTTAGCTCTTTGGGTAACCAGATTGGCGGACTGTGCAGAATGTCAGAAGGAAACTTAACCGAAGTTAATACAGTCCATACTATAGGGAAGAGAGCAAATGCTACTGCTAGGCCGACGATGACGTAGCGAGCTATCTTCACCGCCTTCAAGTTTTTCCGTTTCTGAATACGTTTTGGCTCTTTATTAGTGTATATATGTCTTTTATCACCCATACCTATCCCCCTCGTTCTATTCTTAACAGTCTAACTGCAACAACAAGGAAACAACCGACCGCAACTAGAAGTACAATGTTAGCAGCAGATGCGTACCCCATACGAAAGTACTGAAATCCTATGCGATACAGGTACAAAGAGATTGTTTCAGTAGAGGTTCCTGGTGCTCCTTGAGTAAGAGCAACGATTATGTCAAAGATTTTGAAAGACTCCAAACCTCGAAAGAGCAGCGCCACCCCGATTACGGGGCGCATTAAGGGGAGAGTGATGCTTCTGAATCGAGCCCAAGGAGAAGCTCCGTCTATCGCTGCTGCCTCGTATATTTCAGGAGAAAGAGATGTTAGTCCAGCGAGCAATATCAGGAAAATAAAAGGGGTCCACTCCCACAAATCCGTAACGATAATACTTATGAAGGCAGTTGGAGTTTTTGCTAACCAGAGAATATTAATTTCTTTTCCTAGAAGCCCAGTGAGAATATGATTAATAGGCCCGTATTGGTCGTTCCATAACAACTTCCAGGTATATCCGACTACTATGGGAAGCATCATCACTGGTAATACTACCATTACGAGCGCAGCGTTTCTCCCTTTAAACTCTTCCACGAATATGAGAGCAAGTGCAAGTCCCAGCATAAACTCCAGACCCAGTGCTGCAGACAAGATAATAACTGTTGTCCCGAGAGCACTAAAATATCTTCCGTCTTGAAACACATTCAGGTAGTTCTGGATTCCTATGAAAGGTCTTCCCATAATCTGATAATCCCATTGAAAGAAACTGAGTACAAAGGCATAGATAAAGGGAAAAATAGTTACAAAGGACAGTATACCCATGGTGGGGAGCACAAAAAGCAACGGCAACGTCTTTTTACTCTTAAGTCGTATCATCTTCTTTTTCCCATAGTCTTAGTGGACAAAAAAAGTTTTGGAGTATCCCGGTCCTCCTGTGAGAGGACCGGGATTGACGTCCGATCCTGCTACTACGGACTCTGCCCTACAGATCTTAGCCATTCAATGTAGAACTTCCTCTGAGTCTCTCTACCCAATCGGTTGGTGATTTTCTCCCACTTGTCAGCCGCTTCGTCTAAAGCTGCCTGGACATCTTTTCCGCCATATGCGGCAGTCATAGCCTCCTCCAGAGCACGGAAGTATTCGAACGCTGCGGGAATAGCCAACTCCCATACGCCGTGCATAGCGGATTCTTTTAAAGTATCCAGGTATTCACCAGCATTTCCCCAGGCATTTCGATAAAGGGGAGCTTCAAAATGGGATATTCTCCAGGGATCACAAAGCGCAAAGGGAAGCATAACTGTCTGAAGACTGATTTCAGGACTGCTCGCCCATTGCGCAAAGAGATAGGCTGCTTCCTTGTTCTTGCTCCCCGAATTCACACCCAGGGAGAAACAACCAGCATGAGTTGATCTTCCCAGGGGCATAGGTCCGTAACCAACGTTTCCGGCAATTTCTGTCTTGGGAACCCATGCGAGCTGCTTGGTGTAGGTCCCATAGCCCTCTGACCATCGGCCAATTGGAGGCCAGGTAATTATCATGGCCACTTTCCCAGACAACCAAGCACTTAGAACATCCATGAAATCCCATGTCTCTATGCCTGGAGGCATAACTTTGTTTTGCTCTACCATTTCCGTTAGAGTTCTTACTCCGATAGCGTTGTTGATCTCAGGTTCCATCGTTTCGGGATTGAAGTATCTTCCTCCGTAAGCCACAAAAGGAGCCTCAAACCAGGTATAAGTCTGCATTGCTCTTTGTATCGCCGCACCATAAATGTCTGGAGCATACTTCGCGGTGAAAAATGTAGCTATCTCCTGAAATTCCCTCCAAGTTTGTGGGCATCGCAGCTCATACCCATATTGGGACTCAAATTCCGCCTTATTCTGGGAATCCTCAAACAGATCTTTTCTATAAAAGAGAGTGAGTATATCTAGGTCGATGGGCAAACCGTAGAACGTACCCCCCCACATCATCAGGTTTTTGCGGACAATAGGCGGAATGTCTTCAAGATCTTCCTTGTTCATGTACTTCTCAACGTAACGGTCTAAGGGTTCCATCAAGCCAGCAGCTATGAAGTCAGGTACCCACAAAGGGGAGTATTGGACAATATCGTACGCTCCTGTTGCCGCCAGGTGTTCCGCAATCTGCTTGTCATGAAGAGCGTAGTAGTCCATACCCACTACCTCTACCTTCATGCCGGTTGCCTTCTCCCACTGAGGAGCCAAAGCAAGAGGACCTTGCATGAACAGTCCTGATTCAGTGGGAAAAACAATAGTTTTGCCAGCATATTTTTTCCCTTCTTCTATAGCCACCTTCATAGAGCTACGCTGAGCAAAAGCTGCTCCTGCACCCAACACAAGAACAATACAGACAAAAACCACCCACGCATTTTTCTTGTTCAATTTCATTAGCTTTCCTCCTTCTTACGTAATATCCCTTTGTGTTCTAAAACAACCATCGTCAACCTCTTACTGTGCCATTCTGAGCATGATATGAGTGGATAAGCCATGCTATCTTTGACGATCTTGACCGTATCTATACTTTTTCCCTGTCACGACATACCTCCGTCAGGGTAAGGTGCGATCTCTCACCTCCTTCTATGCGGACTTTATACCTAGGGTCTTGTGCTTGTTAAGCAGTATCACCCCCTCTCGCTTCGATTTTTGACCCATCCTTTCACTTTAGAGAAGATTATTGGAGTCTGTTTTAATAAGAGGCTCATTCATTATTCATTTTTATTTAGATTTGTTTTCAGTCTGAAGACAGATTTGGCTGTTTTACCTAGTGCCCAATCAATTTCCTCATTTGTTAATCCAATGCTTCTGTATTTTATTAACTCTACTGCTGCGTTATCGGCATGATCCGAACCAAACATTATTCTGTCTTTGCCAATACATTTTATCCATTCTTTAATAAGAAAACCAGCTGTCCAACTACACTCAAGAAATACATTCACGTGTTTCTTGGTAAGATAAGCTGCTTCTGAGGCAAAAACCATCATACCTGCATGCGCAACAATAATTTTCACCGTCGAATATTCCTCGGCGATCGGATGCAATAAAGAGGGTTCTGACCATGGAATTCCCGATCCGGTATGGACCATTACTGGAATTTTCAGTTTGTTTGCCAGAGCAAATACCTTTCGTCCATCATGACCAAGCGGATTAACCGCATGAGCAAATGGTTGAAGTTTTACTCCCACAAACTTTAATTTGCTTATACAACGCCGAAGTTCCACCTCGTAGATATTTTCAGGTAAATGAGGATTGGGATTGGCCATACCGTAGAAACGACCTGGATATCGCTTGCAAAGCTCGAATATCCTGTCGTGCTGTTTTTTGACATCCTCAATGGAATTGACGGTGGCAGGCTGGACAATTGTTATGTTGATCCCGTTTCGCTTCTGAGCCTCGATAAGTTCTTCTTCACCGAACTCCTCGTCAAAAACCTTATCTTTACCTAGATGAGCATGTGTATCAATTATCATCTTTTTTCAGCTTTTCTGGATGTAACATAAGATTTATTGTTTTTCGGATCATTTCTGGTTCAAACAATACCTTCTTCCAATCGGGTTTAAAAAACCATTCTTTCCCTAATTTGATAGCAACCTTGCATGCATCAGAGAAAAGAGCGTCGGTGGTTCCAAAAACAATACCTAATTCAATGCAAGCATGACCCAGCATAAATGATTCGGCAGCTTCTTTTGGCACGCCATGATCGTTGACAGCAATGTCAACTGCTTCCTTTAAAACAGATGCGAGTGCAGCCCCGAGAACTTCTGCTACCATCGGTTCCAGTATAGCCATCTGTTCAAGGGTGACTCTGTGACATTTATCAACAGGACCCCACATCTCACAGCAGAGCTCCTTTGCCTTAGTGAAGTTCTCCTCCGAACCCTGTATTAAGCCGACTATGATGTCTTGGACTGCTCTACCGCCCCACCAGTCTTTTCTCGTTACAGGAGTCTCCTGCTCCTTAAAGGGGGAGACGTGACACGGGTGAGCTGCCACATAGGTCACATCATCCCTCATGGGAATCCCCCCGACATAGGGAACAGCTGCATCAAGGAGAACCACGGTAGCATCGCTTTTAAGCATGGGAGTTATATTTTTAGCGATGCTACTCATCAAAATGTCGGGAACAGCCATAATAACAATATCGGTAACAGGTACAGCTTCCTCAGCGGGCGTAGCTTTCAAACCCTTCTCTTGAAGTTTTTTCAGACCATCACCTTCTTCACAGAGTAAAAGCCTATAGTTTTCTTTCATAAGCTTATCTCTACATCGACTACCCATTTTTCCACCAGCTCCAAGTAATGCTACTGTTTGTGTCATCATGACTCCTCTTTTTTTAAACCGAATTAAATCACGTCAAACCTAACCGAAAAGGGACTACTTGAATCGTTTCCAATGACACTTTTGGCACAATTTGGCACCAGACTCTGACCTTGAGACCACCAAATGATGTACTTTTCCAGCACGTTCCTAGATATTTCTATTACAGTGAAGAAAGTTCAGCAAACTTATCTTTTAAAAGGGGATACAAAGAACGATATAATAAATAATAGTCTTCATATCTTTTTACGTTATCCTTAATAGGATAGGTCTCTTCTATGACTCTAATCAGTCGATTACAAACCTCATTAACGCTATTATACAAACCCGACCCTACACTAGCCAGTATTGCTGCACCATAAGCTGCACCCTCCAAGGAATTCACCGTTATAACTTTTGAATTAGTTACATCAGCCAGTATTTGCTTCCACAGCTTGGCGCGCGCACCCCCTCCGGTAGCCCGAATCTCGCTAATTGGTATATGGAGTTCCTTCATAACTTCTATAGAATCCCTTAATCCGAAAACAACCCCTTCCAAAATAGATCTTATCATGTGAGCTTTATGGTGACGCATATCCAATCCAAAGAAAATCCCTCTCGCTTTTGCATCGGAATGGGGGTGTCTTTCTCCACTCAAATAAGGCAAAAATATGAGATTTTCGCTTCCCGCAGGTACTCTTTCTGCCTGTTCCACGATGAGTTGGTAAACATCTTGCCGTTTATTTTCAGCCTCTTTTATTTCGGCATCACACAGAGTATCGCGAAACCATCTTAACGATCCACCTGCCGATTGCATAACTCCCATTGTATGCCAGGTATCCGGAATGGCAAAGCAAAAACTATCTAATCGACCTCGATCGTCGTGTCGAATAAGACTGGTAGGAGCAAAGACAACTCCCGAGGTACCCATGGTACAGGCCAAAACCCCTTCCTTAATGACTCCGGTGCCTATGGCTTGAGCTGATTGATCACCGGCTCCGGCAACCACTGGTGTGCCATAATTAAGTCCCGTTAATTCACTGGCTTTTTTGGTAATTGCGCCAGAGATCTCTATTGATTCTCGGCAATCCGGTAATATGTCTTTGTCTAAATCAAGTTTGTCCACTATTTGGGAAGACCACCTTCTCTCAGGGACATCCAGCAGGAGAGTTCCGGAAGCATCAGTTACATCAGTAACCAAATTACCCGTAAGTTTCAAACGAACATAATCTTTAGGAAGTAAAAAATGAGATAACTTCTCATAGACTTGTGGTTCATTCTCTTTTACCCAGAGTATCTTGCATACAGTAAAATAATAAGAAGCCGGATTACCGGTAATCCTCAACAGCTCTTCCTTGCTTATTCTTTTACTTATATATTCAACCTGTTCAGTGGTTCGTTGGTCACACCAAAGAATACAAGGTCGAAGAACGTGGTGGGCTTTGTCAAGCAGGACAGCTCCATGGTATTGGCCGGATAATCCTATACCAGCAATCTCACGAGTCTTGACAGAAGCATCACCCATGACTTTAGCTATTCCTTTCATAGTAGCCTTCCACCAATCTTCTGGGTCTTGTTCTACCCAGTCTACTTGAGGAGTTGACAAAGGGTAATCTTCGAAGGCGCTCGCTGTAACCTTGCCTGCTTCTGTTACTAAAACAACCTTGGTTCCCGTAGTCCCTACATCAATGCCCAGTAAATACTTCATTATTATACTCCTTGCCACAAAAAAGACCTGCTTATTTTGAGCGGGACGCGTTCCGAAAAAGAACGTGATGTAGAACTTAAGTTTATTTATCTGGAGGATATCGTCTCTCTGGAGGTCCTACTTCCCCGTCATTTCCAAGTTCATAGATAATCCCCAGGGTCGGCTCGGTATTGAGATAGCAGAACACGTCCGTACCACATTTACCACTCTGAATGACTTCGACTCCCTTTTTTCTGAACTTCTCCAGGGTGTGTTCCATCTCATCATCGGCAACTTTTTCCTTGATATGATGAAAACCTTCACCTTTTTCTTTCAAGAAACGCTCATAAATGTTGGGACCTTTTACGGGCTGCATAAGTTCAAATTGAATATCTCCGAATTTAGCCAAGGCGATCTTAAATGCGAAGGGCTCTTTGACGGGTTGGCCATAGAAAATAAACTCTCTGACTGTATCTGAACCAAAGGTGTAAACATCCCAGGGTCCTATGCCCAAAGTTTCCCAGAACCTTTCCATCGACTTTTGAAGATCTTTAACCAATATACCTATTTGTACTATTTTTCTTTTCATCTTTATCTCCTCCTTCTTGAGACATAGCTCATTTTCTTAGGTTCTATCTCCAGACCTGCCCATCCATCCCATAGTTTAAGATAGCCCGAGGTAAACGTAAAACCATACCCAGAGGAATGCAACGTTATCGGCGCCTTAAGAGACCAACAATACGCATCTTGCCTGTGATATAGCGTTATTGAGAGGCTCCTCTGGCTTTCATGTGCCATACTGCCTCGACCACATCATTTCGGACCACATAGCAGAGGTCGTGTAGATTGATGGTGGTGCACCCGTGACTGGGATAAAATTCTAATTTGTCTCCAATTTTGAGATTCCTGGTCGGATTTTTCCAGAGTATACGCACGTGCTCCTCGTGCATAGCATCAATAACTGCCCCAGGTGCCTCAATTAGTTCAGGCATTCCCATATCATTGGTTAATGATTTTAGCCCGGTATCCAGAATATACTTTTCTTCTGTGGGATGACTGATGATGGTTGTCATAAGGGAAAGAGCAATTTCAAAATCTATTCCGATTTTTCGGTATTGCGTATCCATGGTAGCATAGGATCCTGCCTGGACTTCGGTGATTCCAGGGTAGCGACCGGCTATGGTATACGTTCCGGTGCCGCCGGCACTTACTATTTCTATGGGTACCCCATTTTTCTCCAGAAAATCCCGGACTCGCACCAACCGAACGAGAGCTTTGCGGCATTCACTCTTTCTTCGTTCGTAATCTGGTATCAGCACGGTATGACCTTCGTATCCCATAAGACCTCTCAAGCGAACTCCTTTCAGGTCCAAAATAGTTTTCGCAAGCGCTAAAGCCTCCTCTTCCGTCCCAACACCGCATCGGTTCATCCCTACGTCGATCTCTACAAGGACATTGACTTTCACCCCTCTTTTGACGGCAATAGCTGACATCTGAGAGGCATTCTCCACATTGTCAACTGCTACTATGATGTCACTGTGATGTGCTAAACCGGCCAATTGCTCAAGTTTTCTCTCTCCTACAATCTGATTAGCAATGAGTACGTCCCTCACGCCGCTTTCAGCAAGAACTTTAGCCTCGCTGATCTTGGCACAGGTGATACCCCGGGCGCCTGCCTTGATCTGCTTGTGAGCTATAACAGGAAGACGATGAGTCTTGAAGTGGGGTCTAAGATTGCACTCGACCTGCGAAAAAAAGGCTGCCATTTTATCAATATTTCTTTCCAGGCGATCTGCATAAAGAAGAAGAGCGGGTGTTTCAATCTCATGTTTATGTTTGCCCACAATCAATTGATTGTATCGAACAGAACTCATAATATCTCCTTTTTCTTCAAAAATTTTTTTCGGTGCTACCTGTTCTTCTCGTCTACGACGGTGGGGTATCTGTCAGCCATTTTCAAGTCCTACTGCCAAAGGTCACATTCGTCTCCAGTAACGAATTTACTGGCAGATGTTTACTGCCCTAACCTATTTTGGAATTTTGACATAGAAACCGGTGCTTTTTGACCCGCGGCTGCCCGTTGGCTAGAGCTCTAATAGTCTATACTGGTAGTGCTCTTCCAGTATTCGACGCTCTCCTTAATATCTTCTAATACCTTTTTTTCATCAGCTTCAAAGGGATGTATTATTTCGAGGAACAAATATACTTCGTCTGTTCCGGATTTCTGGATACTCTTCAGTATCCTTTCAGGCTCAATGATTCCCTTTTTATTAAATTCTTTTGTGAAGGGCCAGTGTGAGTCCAATATTCCATCGGTTTGCTGGATGTGAATTGCCGGAGATAGGGGGGCGAACTCCTCTAACCATGCATAAGGGTCTCTATCTTTACCCGATGTATCCACTGCACACTGGTGTCCTACATCAAGGCAAAAATTGATGGGAACGGCAGACCCTTTATTGACTTCAGTGTGGAAATTCCTGGCTTCTTCCATTGTGTGGCATATCTCCCGGGCTAAAGGTGTTGGTTCCCACAGAAAAAATTCCTGGTCTTCGAGGGCAGCCAATTGTGCCAGATGTTGAAGTGACTCAATTAATTGCTTGATTAAACTTTCTTTCCGAGAAGGTGTATTAAAATCTCTCATAGAAAAAGCACCAAGAGGTCCTCCCGTTCCTCGTGCTCCCATTTCACTGGTCATAAATACTGCTTCCTCACACCAGCGCAGGGCATCATGACGAATCCCTACGTCTGGATGGAGAAGTTGATTAAAGGAATACGAGGCAATACCGGGAAAGGTAGTATGAATTTCCAAACCATAGCTGCCAGCTGTCTTTTTTATTTTCTCACTCATTTTACGTCTTGCTGGCTGGCTAACCCCTGGATCAAGTAAATCCCAGCTAAATTGTACGTACCTGAGTTTCAATTCTTCTGCTATTATTCTGCACCATTCTTCAGGCTCTGGCCATCTTTTTACTGCAAAACAATTATTGATGCCCAATGTAATTTTGCTCATTGCCTCCTCCTCTTTATCAGGTTCGTCAAGCTCCTCCAAGGAAAGAGTTTTTCCTTATTAGATTTAGTGCTAACTCCCCACCTGTAAGGATGGGGATGAGAGCGTTTCCTGCAAGAATTGCAGGACAAGCGGAGCTTGAATTATGAAAGCACCACGTCTGTAAAAGCGTGAGTATCTATATCAATTATGCCATCCAAGATGAATCTGTCAAGGAAAAATGAGAGTTTCCCCAAATTCTACCTAAAATCTTAAGCTTTGACATGCAAAAAGTCCTTTTCCACTTTATCATCTTCTCAATCGCTCTTTAATTCAGCACTTTAGGAAAAACGATATGAAATTTTTGGGAATCTCCGGTAACATTTTTCCTTACCTTACTGTCAATACTTCTACCTTGCTTAAGATAATCAACGAACCGAAAATAACAGCCCGTCAAAACATAAGATATCGTCTTATTCTCCAGTTTTTCTCTATTTTTCCATAGATAGAGTCACCCTTCCTGCAATAAATCATCCTGGTCCGCCTTATTGTCGGTAACGTCGCCAGCAATTTTTTGTAGCTTTGTTTCTAACTTTTCTACTGCTTCGGTAAATTCCATCTTTTCCCGACTTTCAGTTTAAGAAGGTGACTCTACAGGAAGAGGAAACTATATCTATCTTCGGTAATTCCAGTTTCGAGTGCTGTATTTGATCTGCCTTAACTCCTGAGATAGTTTCACTTCCTCTTTGGTTAACTGGCCAGGTAGTAATCTTATCCCTAATCTTTTTTCAAATCCCCAAACTAGACTATCTATAATTTTCCCCCTATCTTTTTTCTGTTTGCTATTTTTAGAGGTAATTTTGTTATCCATCAGGATCGATCCGTGTTGGAAAAAGGCTCTGTTTCTTCTCCTTTGAGCGCTTCCCCCAATTTTTCTACCCTCTTCAACGACGTCATATTTTGAGGGAATGACAAAACAAAAATAGGGATCAGGCCCTTTGGTCTCTTTTCTTTCTAACTCGGCATTTATCCCCAAATTTTGTAGACCGAGGATTATAGCCTCATGAACTAACTGCTGGGTTTTTGTAATATCCCTAAAGGTAGGAAATTCATTGGTAGAGCAAGCTAAAGAATAGGTTATCTCATTTCTATGAAGTATCGCGCCTCCTCCGGTAAAGCGCCTCACAATGGTGAGTTTTTGTCTTTTGTATTCTTTTAAGGAAGGATCTTCTATTCTCTGAAAGTAGCCGATGGAGATAGCCGCTGGTTTCCAGGCATAGAATCGAAGGGTAGCAGGAAGGCCCAGTTTCTCTCTCATCAGGAATACGGCCTCGTCTATAGCCATATTGGTATAGGCATCTAGATAGCCAGAATCAATCAATCGCCACTCTTTTTTTCTTTCCATCTCAGCTTTAGCTCTTTAGCTGCCTTTACCTCATCCAGCCGACCAATGGACAAATTATGGGGAGCCTGCTTAACTAAAGAGGGATCCTCGTCTATCTCTTTTCTAATTTGAATCATAGAAGATACAAAGGCATCCAGGGTTTCCTTGGACTCGGTCTCGGTAGGCTCAATCATTAAGGCTTCTTTCACAATTAAGGGAAAATATATAGTAGGAGGATGAAAGCCGAAGTCCAAAAGGCGTTTAGCAATGTCCAGGGTTCTTACATCCTTCATCTTTCCCTCTACTCCCGAAAGAACAAACTCGTGCATACAGGGTTGATCGTAAGGAAGATAAAAATACTTCTTTAGTCTTTCCATCAAATAATTTGCATTTAAAACAGCATTATGGCTTATCTTCTTTAATCCTTTTTTCCCCAGAGATCTTAGATAACAGTATGCTTTTATGATGACTTCGATGTTCCCATAAAAAGATCTGACCTTTCCTATAGACCCGGCTCTATCATAGTCAAGATAATAACCTTTCTTATCTTTTTCTACCGCAGGCACAGGTAAATAGGGAGCGAGTTTCTCTTTTGCTCCTAGGGGTCCTGAACCGGGGCCTCCTCCTCCATGAGGGGTGGAAAAAGTCTTGTGGAGATTAAAGTGCATTATATCTATCCCCAAATCAGATGGTCTAACTATCCCCAAGAGAGCATTTAGATTGGCCCCGTCAAGGTAAAGAAAGCCT
>NJBP01000041.1 GCA_005223085.1 Candidatus Aerophobetes bacterium Ae_b3b
CTCGCTAGTACCTGCTGCTGGTCTAGGTTCAACCATTGGCTTCAACAAAAATCCTAATAAAACACAACCTAAAAAGAGTAAAATTATTCTCGTAAACCAATCTAGATGGTACACCACTACTTGTTTTTCCATTGTTTCCTCCTGGTTATCTCATTTTTGAAAGATCAAATACAAAGACTCCTTCCGTTCCTCGCTCAGTTAATAGATATAACTCAACCTTGCCCTGAGGGTTAAAATCTCGGTCCTCTATCGCAAAATCGAAATAGAGAAAGGTTGCTATCGAATCAGTAAGGCCCAATCCTAACTCTGTGAATTCCCTTTTTTCTTTATACATCTCATCGTATCTTACCTTGTGATCATAGTAGACCTTGCTCTCTCTTTCATGTGAAAAGATAGGCTCCAGTTCGTTGCCGTCGTATCTCAATAATGCTAAATAATTTAGAAAAGGAAGCTCCCACTGATAGGTGGGTATCCGAATAACAAATCCCAAATATAAAGGCGTTGGTTTTTCTAGCTCCTTCACTTTTTCTAGCTCTCTTAGATCTCCTCTCACTTTCTCAAACTCTTCCCGTACCTTTTCATCCCCAAATGCTTTCCTGAGCATACTCAAGGTACTAAGCGTAGTTCGAAAAGGCGTAAATATAATCGCTTGAGCATCCCAAAGTCCTAAGTGTTCTCTGAGGTTTAAGTCACCGAAACCAGGCTCTGTATGTATGATTGGCACTCCCCATTCTTGGGCAACCAACTCCTCCCAATTCTTCTTTCTTTTCTCTATTTCTTTTTTTATCGCATCTAAAGAATCGAATTTGGTGTTATCCTCTGCTTCAATAAGAACGGCGTGTTTCCCCTCCGTATATTCCCAGACTTCATCGACTTCATCCCAGTACTCTTGTTTGGATTCAGCTGCGGAATATAATTTCACCCAGTTGAGAAGAGCATAGCCAAATCCAACTAGAGCTACACCGAGAGCAGCATTATCACCTTTAATATCTTTTTCTTTGTTGGTTGCAGCTACTACACCACCAGCTAAACCAAGAACTATTCCTAAAAACATTCGTGTCTTAATTGACCTTTCCCATTTGAGAGTAGGTAAATTAGAAGTGGATTTCTGGTTGGCTAGACTGAAAGTGCCCAAACTAAGACACAGTATCATTGTAAAAGCAATTATACGTAGGATCATCCTTCTCACCTCCCCCTTAACTTATGCTCTCTACTTTGCTTCCCCTTGAGTTTTGAAAATATGTTATATCCTGCGTGTCAGGTTTATCTTATATCTCCGGATCTCAGTTGGGGCATGCTCCCCTGGGGTCAAGCAAGCTCCTTTTTTTGTCTCCTTTAGAGAGAAAGGGACAAGTTCACTAGCAAAGTAGGGTCCTATCTAGAATCTAATAATTGCTCCTACGTTCAAGAATAAGCCGCCCAGATCAATGGTGGTACCGCTAACGCGGCCATCGAGCAAAGAAACCCATCCAAGACTCTCAAAATCCTCCATCTCTACCTTGGCAGAAATATACCGGGCTTCCCCCCACAAAAGAAGTGTTTCCGTGCCAAATTCAATCCCTATCAAGGCCTGAAAGCCAATAGGTCCCTCGGTCTCTGACCCCGTGCTGGTGTCCACCGGGGTACCGCGAATTGACCTGGTCTCATCCCACCGAAACTTAGTCATAAATTGACCTAGACCTATTCCAATGTAGGGAGATAGTGCTTCTTTGGGAGACACGGTATAAATTCCCGATAGTGTATAGGCGTTCAAATTTAGTTTGTATTCTGCATGGTATCCCATCCAACCGACGCCATCGCTGTCGCTCGTCTCGGCATTAAAACCGTTCCATTCCCCCCGGAGTTTAAAATTGGGAGTAATTTCATACTCCACCGCTGCTCCATACATCATTCCCTCTTCAAATTTCCAATCTGTATCCCAGATAGTGTTTCTATGAGTAAGATAATCATTTATTTCGCCAAAATTGGGACTGTACCACCCCACCAGGCCCCCGAAACTTAAAGCTGCCAGTGCCGGATCCGAAAAGAGACCGATGGCCCACACCAAAGCGATTGCCCCCAAAAAACCAATTATTCTCTTCTTCGTGATTTTTTCTTTTCCATTTAGGTGGTTCTTTCGTATCTAACTTTAAATCCTTTTTTCTTCTTACCTCCTCCCTAACCTATGCTCTTTACTTTGGTCAATTCCCCTTGAGTTTTGAAAATGTGCTATATCCTATGTGTGAGATATATTTGTTTGTCTAGTTGCCCTCTGGCTGCTAGTTCCTCCCTTCTCACCGCCTACGATAGAAGCCACAAGTTCCCTAGTGTTACTGAGCTTGATCCTTCCTATCTCTTTTTGTTCAGTTTGTTTTATTCTCATCGTTTACCTCTTAGCCTTCTTATAAATTACTGCTTTTAGAAGCAAAGGGAAGCGAGAGAAAAGGTCAAAAACCTATCAAGTGTATAATTTTCCCCTCACTGAAAAGATTAGAGCCTCTTATTTTGGCTAATTTTGCGTCTTTTGTTATAGACTCTGGGAGCGTGTTTCAAAGAACAAAATCAGCGTCCGTTATCGATTTGGATCTGGGATTCTTGGTTGGGTGAAGGAGTGAAGTGATATGGTTTGATTTTAGGGACCAAAGGGCTCGGGTTGATTTATCATCCAGCAATGCCTCCGTACAAGAGGTGTCGCTTTGAGTCATAAACCCAGGATCTTGAGGAATCCCTTCTACTTAGCAGTATTCCAGTAGTTTAGGGTTATTTATCTCCATGTAGGTAGCATTGTAAGACAAATATGTATGAATGTCAAGGCAGGAACAATAAAAGAGAGAAATTGATACAGTTAGGCTTTAACTAAACTGCAGTCTTGAAGGAGAGCATCTAGTTCATCGCTGAGGCAAAAGTTCCGAAAATCGTCCACTATGGCGAGCCATTCTATACGACCTGTAGAACACGACGGATTTGTTATCAACATCGTCCAGTCCGGGGAGGCAAATTTGCTAGTAAAGCCCAAGTTCTTTTCAGGCTTTCTGGCTGTCTGTTTTTCTGGTATTATGGTTTCTTTCCGATTCCACATATAAATTATCATATTGTTTTGGTAAGTCACAATGTCGCCTTCTGTATAAAAGCACGACATTAACAAAATCCTAGAGTTTCAAACCCTCTATTTTCTCTCCCGATTTTCCACCTCCGACAAGTTTTTCATTTTTCAGGAAACTTAGGTTGGTTTAAGGTAGGCACCAAAGGTAAGATCTTTAAGGTACAAATCTCCATAATGTAGAATTATACAGGATTAGAGCGATTTTTGCAAGGGCGGTTGACAAAGAATATATTTGTTATTATAATACATACCAAATACACAGAAGTATTTGCTGAAGACAAAGGCGTCTTCTTCCGAGAAGGCGCTTTTTTTATTAGGTACGAGGAAGTACTGCGAGACAAAGGTGTCTTCACTAAAAGGTGGAGATGCCTTTTATTTTTAGGAGGGTGGTATGCGGCAGGATTTTAATCAATGGGTGAGTCCCTTTTTGCCAACTCTTTATACAATATCCGGGAAAATAGGTAAGCTTCCTCAATGGGTGGATAGAGAGGATGTAGTATCCCAAATGCTCTTTGATCTATGGGAGAAGTGGAAGAGAGGTGAATTGCAGAGTAAACCAACCTCTTACATTTTCCGAAGCTGTTGGTTTGCTGCTCAAAACTATCGACGGACATCAAAAGACAAAATTGTCGCTCTGAGCCTCGATAAGCCTGTTGACGAGGAAGGGACCCCCCTTATAACCTTAATAGAGGATGATTCGTCTTTCTTCCAAACAATCGAGATAAGACAGAGTATATGCAAACTAAAAGAAAAACTCACCCAAAGAGAGAAAGAAGTCTTCTATCTGCAAAAACAGGAGTATACCACCAGAGAGATAGCAAAGAAGCTGGGAATCTCCCATGTGAGGGTGGTAAGAATTCAGCAAAACATCAGAAAAAAAGGCACGACAGTCGTATAGGGGTTACCAAAATCCGACTTTTTTTACTTATAATAAGTGAAAGGTATAAAGAGGTGTACAAAGACTGGGGATTACCTTTTTAGACATACTAATCTTAGATCTGCGCCTTTTAAGCTCATCGGCCTATTCGGACCAGGCGTGCCAAATATCTTCATAAGGAGGTGAATAGATAACTAAAAGGGTTAGTTTAGTGCCCGACTTCTCTTTTGAACTCGGCCGCAAAAGCTCTTTTCTAATCAAACTTCTCTTCGATATCTCTTTGGGATCTATCTGGTCTATGAGACAAAGGGTAGCTCTAACCCATTTTGTTCAAGCTTAGGGATGCACGCCAATTTCTAATAATAATTGGAAAAGGAGAAGATAACGATGAAAAAATTCAAAACTTTGGTGAAAAATAAATGGGCCAGTTCCTTGATAATAATTATGATGTTGTTGTTAAATGTAAGTTTCGTTTTGGCAGCAGAAACATTTGATTCCGAAGCAGCAGAAGAAGAAGGCTACTGGTACTCAAGGTATAACATGGGAACACTGGCAATGAGATCAGGGTTAGGTGAGACCTTCATGCCTGATATGCAGATGATGATGCAAGCTATGAAAATGGCTGATGCAGATTTTGATCCTATGCAAAAAGGAATGAACTATGGAGATGGAGATCATCCAATGGCTCCCATGAATCCTTCTCTTTTGCAGGCAGTATATAAGTCAGGAAGCCCTTACTACACTCAACCAATAGATATTAATGATTTTGCAACGCAGAAATGGGACCTTTCAACATTTGATCGAGCACTGACGGGCTTAGCAACAGGACAGCTTATGATTAAAGAGATAGAGTGGGCTAAACAATTTCATGTTGACGAGCACTTTGGTAAACCTACCGATAACTTTGGGGCTCAGTGGAGATTCATCGGATCTGTATTGGTGATGCAATCCAAGATGCAAGCAATGCACTTTCTGAATAAGAGAGATCGGTTTGATCTATCCGATGGTGGAGACTATGTGATGCTTTGGGCATTAAGCGACTTAGGAAATGTTCTTGAGTTGGATAAGCTTCTGTATAGTGAGTCCAATAGATACAAAGATTTAGAAGCATCGGGAATGTTTCTAAGTGCAGCGGACAGCGTGTTTAGTGGAATAAAAGATAAAATGCCGGCATCAATTATGGAAAAATCTCTCGCCCTTCAGTCTTTTGTTTGGTATGCAGCAAGTACCCACACTATAATGGGGAGAGCCGAGGCTTTATTGAACATGAAAAGAATATCTGATGAACTTAAGAGGATGACTCCTAGAAATGCAGCTGAGAGAACATATATGATTCGCGGGTTAATTGAAGCTAAAAGGACTTTAGGAATTCAAATTGATGAGATCGCTAAGCTCGCTTCAGAACTGTTTGATGATTTTGATGACTCACTGGGGACCTTCGGTAGTCAAACTACCTATACAACCGATGACGTTGCGATAATTGTGGGAGCACTAAATGCGATTCGGATATTTGAGGGTGCCACCATCGATACAGAAAGGGCAGAAGAGGTATTCACCATCTTCTTTGAAACGGTACTTAATAAAGCAGGAATGCAACAGTCAGCACCGCCAATACCGGTATTTAAGGGTACTTTTGAATATGAAGGGGAACCAGAGATTTTCTTCAGATACCCAGACATGCCATTTCCTCCTATGGCAGGAGGAGAATATGGAATTGCGCCTGTTTTTGCATCCTCAGTGACTTATAGTAATGGGAAATGGAAGATCAACCGAACATTTGACAGTGCCGGAGCTATGCATGCCTCAAATGAGATGATATGGCTGCATCATGATGAAGTGGATGGCTTTCCAAAGTTGTAGCAGTGATCGTTTTTAAGCGAAGGTGGTGGTGCAACTGGTTATTGGGCAGGGCAGGTGAGGCTTCATTCAACGGAGTTTCAACTATTGCTGGCACCCAGGGTGAGCGGATGCCATCAACGAATGAGCTAAAAATGGCCAAAGATTTGGGTAAGCACCTCACAAGAATTGCGAAAAAGTTAGCTTTGTGATGAGACTGGTGAGTCGATAGATTATGAAAATAAGATGCCCCGCGCTGATACATTCAGCACGATTTTAAGAGCAAACTGAAAAGGAGGTGAAAATGGCTAAAAAGAAGGATAAAGTAATGGTTTTCCCCACGGTGTGCGCCTACCACGATGAGAAAGATGAGAATCTCATTATTGAGGTAGAGCTTCCCGGGGTAAAGAAAAAAGACCTGAAACTGGAGATGACCGATGAGGGTTTCTGTGCCAGTGGTGAGCGAGCTGATTCTATTTATCAGGCTTGCTATTCGTTTCTTCACGAGATAACTCTGGATGAAGCCAAGGCCAAATTCGATAGCGGTCTTCTCACCATCACCGTGCCCTTCCAGAAACCAGCAAAGCCCAAGGAAATCATTATTGAATAGGAGTGCTGCTGTCGAGAAACAAAAGCCTCTGAATCCTCAACGACTTCCGGGGTAGGTTGAGTACTATGGGAAGCGCAAAGTAAAAGCGTTAGAGCACATATAATCCGTAAAGAAGGAGAAAACAAATGAGAAAATACGTGTTTGTTTCATTTATGGTTTTAGCACTTGTTGCTTTATCTATAGCAAGTGCGGGAGCTGACCATCCTTTTGTGCGTGGGATAGTGATCACTGTAGATTACACCGACTACTATCTTGCTGGTCCGGCAGATGCACCGAACGGTGCGAAAGATGTGCCCGGCCACGACTGGCATCAGATAGCCCCGAACGAAATAGTGGGCCATCACTACAACACCGGTCCCTTCGGTAAGGCGCAATGGTGGTCATCCGATGCGCCGGACGGTGAATTGCTCTTTCTGGTGCACAGCATCATTGACACATGGTCTCCGGAAAAGGCGGTCTTCTATTTTACTCGAGGATACGTTCACTATCATGAGTTGGTAAGCGTTGCCGATGGAACCCCACATCCGAGCAAAGTTGTCTGGCTGAGGCACGCAGCTCCGATTAGCTTCACCTTTGATGGTGGGCCCATGCCCAAGATGGGCCACCCCGTGTCTCCGGGAGTTGACTACGAGTTCATGCCCAACTGGAATATGCCGTACACTGCTGAAACTCATTAAGTAGCCTGATCAACTCTGATTGCGGAGTGCACAGGGCCCCGGTAGTCAAATGGGGACCCTCTTTATTTAGCAAAACCGTCTAAAAAGCTCACAGGTTGGCAGGCGAGCCTTAATCGTAGATGAAGCCTCGACTTTTACTCTTTATCCTTATTTTCTCACGTTTCCACACCGCTGACTACAAATGGATAGGCAACGGCAAAACACTGAAGTCGCAGACCTTGCCTTACAAAATGTTTGTATTGCGCTCGGTTTACGCAGAGGCCTGTAGCACTTGTTCGTGGCACCGTCATCAAATCAGAAAACGCGTTGCAAAACCAACGAAGGAGTAACACTTCTCGTATGCTCGAGAATTCCACCGTACCTAAAAGGTCATTTACTGAAGCTTGGCTCTGCGGAGATAAAGCCGGTAACTGACCTTGTTGAGGAAGTGAGAAGGAAATTGGAAGAGGCTAAGAAAATGTAAGGTATACTAAGGGTCGTGGGGTCGGGGGCTTCGGATACTCTAGTAAACGTATCCTTCTGGGAAGGAAGCGGAAGAATAGATCAAAGCTAGTTGCTGCTATATCACGTAACGTAGTTGCTGAATCAGCCTGGATTCCCTTGACTCTGTAGATTGCTGGTAGGATTCCTCCACGTGATATAGCAGCTGGTCAAGGCAAAACCAGGCTCAATTACAATCTTCATGAGGAGGTGATAAACATGGCAATGACTCTAGCGTGTCGAGATGTGGGGGTTGATTGTCCCCACGTTTCCCGTGGTGAGACTGAAGAGGAGCTGATGGCAGACGTCGCAAAACATGGTAAAGAAGTCCACGGTTACACCGAGGAACAACTAAAAGATCCGGAAATGATGAAAAAAGTCAAAGCAGCAATCAAGACAGAGTAGAGATATCCGGAGTGGATCCCTAACCTATTCGGTTCGATCTTAGGGGTTCACTCCACTCTTCTATAAGGTTAGTTTCACAATAGCAGTATGTCCCTATTTTTCAATCCATGTCTTTTAGCATCGATCGCCGACAAGGTCTCCATTGGATGTCGTTTTCTATATAAAAAGACGACATTGACCCCTTTCTTTTAAAACAAAATCCCCATTTTATCAATATTCTATATTAGAAATTGACGACACTTTGTCGTCTTTTTTACTAAATGCTGACAACTCCTTTGGAAGTCGTCAATCTGAATGGAACTCTGAGAAGAGACTGCAGTATTTTCTACAATGATCTCTCGTTAACATATGAAGACGATGACGACGAGAAGCTATTAGAAGAGATTTACTTGTTATCAACATCGTCCAGTCCGGGGAGCCAATCTATACACCTTCTAAAACGCGGGCCCTTGCCACTATACCCTAAAGATGGTATGCTACCCAAGATCACCATAAGTGACCATTGTCAAATGTCAAAAAAAAGGAGGATCGACCATGAAGAGTTCTGAAGAAGAAAGAGGCTATGAGGCCCTGAGTCCTTTTGAACTTAAGAACAAACTGATCACAATGGCACAGACACATCACGAGAGGATGATGCTGAATGCCGGACGTGGGAACCCTAACTGGATAACAATGACACCGCGGCAGGGGTTCTTTCAGCTGGGGCTTTTCGCCGTTGAAGAGTCGCAGAGAAAGCCCCATCGTCCCCGCCTCGGAAGCACGCCTGAAAAAAAAGGTATAGCAGGGAGATTCGAGAAGTTCACCGAAAAGCATTCAGATGCCCCCGGTGTCGGGTTTCTGCGTGAAGCCTTTGTTTACGTGCACGACGAACTTAAAATCGATTCTGATGAATTTATCCGCGAAATGGTAGACGGCATACTTGGTGACCATTATCCGGTACCCGACCGGATGCTCATCTCGAGCGAGAAGATAGTTCATAAGTACCTCGAGCAGGAAATGTGCGGCGGAGACCCATCTCCTGGAAAGTTTGATCTTTTCGCGACCGAAGGCGGGACCGCTGCGATGGATTACATCTTCACCAGCCTTATGGAGAACAAACTCCTTCACAGAGGAGACAAGATCGCGCTGGGAACCCCGATCTTCACGCCTTATCTCGAGATCCCACGTTTAAATGACTACGAGTTCGTCGAGCTTGAGATACACCAGAATGAGAATTCGAGCTGGCAATATCCCGATTCGGAGATCGAGAAACTTGCCGACCCTGAAGTGAAGGCTTTCTTCCTTGTCAATCCTTCCAATCCTACGTCGGTCAGTATCCAGGAGAGCACCCTTGAAACAATAGGTGAATTAGTCCGGACCAAAAGAAAAGATCTCATAATTATTACCGATGACGTCTATGCAACTTTTGTGAACAGCTTTAGATCGCTCGCGGCCGTTGCCCCGCTGAACACAATCCTTGTTTATTCTTATTCGAAATACTTCGGCGCAACCGGATGGCGGTTGGGCGTCATCGGGATTCACGAGGACAATGTCTTAGACAAGATGATCACTGCGCTGCCAGAAAAAGACAGAAAAGCGCTGTACGAGCGGTACAGCACGGTAGTGCTCAATCCGGACAAAATGAAACTCATAGACAGGATGGTTGCCGACAGCCGGTCGGTGGCACTTCACCACACCGCTGGCCTTTCGACACCGCAGCAGGTCCTTATGGTTCTTTTTTCGCTCTACTGTCTTATCGATAAAAAAGGAGAGTATAAGAAAGAGGCGCAGTCTATAGTAACCCACAGATTCAAGAGGCTGTACGCGGCTCTCGGGACCCCGCATCCGGAAAACCAATACGGCACGCGCTACTACACAACCATTGACATTCTTGCACTCGCCAGAACCAGGTACGGCGAGGAATTTGCCGCTCATCTGGCGAAAAACTACGAGCCGATAGACTTTGTATGGCGCCTGGCAGATGAAAAGTCCATCATTTTGATGGATGGAGGCGGATTTGACGCGCCGAGCATGTCAGTGCGTGTTTCGCTCGCCAATCTTCCGAACAGCGCTTACGAAGCTATCGGTAAGGGTATAAGTGATCTCCTGGCGGATTATTATAACAGTTGGAAGTCCTCCAAAAGCTGATGCGGATGGTTGGCGTGAAACTATCCAGGAGGGTAAGTTATGGTAGATGATATTGTTGAGATATGCCGCAGTTATCCGCAGATCGTAGTCTTTCTTGCGATCGCCATAGGTTATTTTGTCGGCAAAATGAAGCTGCGCGGTTTCAACATCGGTTCAACCGCGGGTGTCCTTATTATCGCGCTTGTACTCGGCCAGATGAATATAAAAGTACCGCCGCTGTTAAAGGCGGTCAGTTTTGCCTTATTTATCTTCTGCATGGGTTACAAGGTGGGCCCACAGTTTTTTGGCGCGCTTAAAAAGGAGGGTCTCCACTATATCTGGTTATCCCTTTTCCTCGCTCTGCTGGGACTAGTCATCGCTATTCTATTGGGGAAAGGGTTTGGTTTTGATAAAGGCACCACGGCAGGGCTACTCGCCGGGGCGATGACACAGTCCTCGGCGATAGGTACTGCTGAAGGCGCCATAAAGCACTTGTCCATTTCGGCGGCTGATCAAACTACGCTCGAGAGCAATGTTGCCGTAGCTTACGCCATAACTTACGTATTCGGGACAGCGGGACTAATCTTCTTTTTCAAAATGATCCCCCGGCTCATGAAAATAGATCTCAGGAACGAGGCCAGAAAACTGGAACAGGAGATGTCCGGCGGTTCTGGGGAAACTGACAAAAGACCAGAGCTCTTCTCATGGTACAAGCAACTTAATCTTCGTGCGTATCGCGTTACCAATGAAAACATCCTGGGGAAAACGGTGAGCGAACTGGAGGCGTTGTTCCCGAGGAAGATAGCTGTCCAAAAGCTGAAACGTGCCGATCGGGTTATCGATCCCGCGCCGGGCACGGTTATCCAGTCGGGCGATGTGGTCGCAATGGTTGGAGACCGTAGAGAGTTCCTCAAGGCGGATGAGAAGATTGGTCCCGAGGTTGATGACAGAAGCGTAGTGGACCTCATCGGTGAGATTCTGAATATCTGCGTCCTCAACCCCGAAGCGGTGGGGAAGACCCTTGGTGAGATCAGCACCGAGCACGGCCATGGTTGTTTCTTGAGAAAGATAACACGCCAGGGTCATGAACTGCCCCTCACAAAAAATACTGTTGTTCATAAATGCGATGTTTTGGAGGTAGCCGGCACGCAAAAAGATATCGAGAAGCTTGTCAAACACCTGGGGTACCCCGAACGCCCAACAGTAATGACAGACCTGGTAATAGTGGGGCTAGGTTGTGTCCTGGGCACTTTGATAGGTTTGATAATGGTACCGGTTATGGGAATACCGTTAACGCTAGGAGTCGGCGGAGGAGTCCTCTTATCCGGGCTGGTGTTCGGCTGGCTGAGGAGCATCCACCCCACTTTTGGACAGATTCCTGGCGGAGCGCAATGGGTTCTCACCGACCTGGGACTGAATCTCTTCATCGCCTGTGTTGGTTTGACCGCGGGCCCAAGAGCTATCCACGCTCTGCAAACGACCGGAGCATCCCTGCTTTTAGCCGGAGTCATTTTAACTCTCACGCCCCATATTATTGGCCTGATCTTCGGCAGGTTAGTGCTCAAAATGAATCCCGTTCTGCTCTTTGGCGCTTTGACCGGAGCGGGAACCAGCACGGCTACCCTCAATGCGCTAAAGGAAGAAGCAAATAGCCCTGTGCCGGTCCTGGGATATACCGTGCCCTTTGCATTCGGAAATGTCCTCCTTACCATTTGGGGAACTGTATTGGTGAATGTGATGTAGAAGAGCCCCTATTAAAAGACTCTAAAATTGGGGCGGAATCTTAAGACCTAGTAGATACGGCAAAAGCCTTACTTGCACATTCATTTTCCTTAAGGTATAATATACCACATGTCAAAACGCGATGACTTAAAGAAGATATTGATTATTGGCTCAGGACCGATCATTATAGGCCAGGCTTGTGAGTTTGACTATTCAGGAACTCAGGCTTGCAAGGCATTGAAAGAGGAAGAATACGAGATAGTGTTGGTCAATTCTAACCCTGCAACTATCATGACTGACCCTGGTATGGCTGATAAAACGTATGTTGAGCCACTTACGCTGGAAAGTTTGGAAAAAATCATTGAAAAAGAAAGACCGGACGGGCTTCTTCCTAATTTAGGGGGCCAAACTGGACTTAATCTTGCCGCCGGCCTTTATAAATCTGGCGTATTGAAAAAATATGGAGTTGAAGTTATTGGTGTTAAGGCTGATGCTATTGAGCGGGGTGAGGACCGCATTGTCTTCAAAGAGACTATGGGAAAACTCGGTATTCCAGTGCCGAGGTCTGAACCCTGTCATTCTGTTGAAGAAGCTGAGGAAATAGCAAAAAGGCTTGAATATCCTGTTGTTCTCAGGCCAGCCTATACGTTAGGCGGAACTGGCGGAGGAATTGCTTACAATGTAGAAGAATTAAGGACCATTGTAAGTAGGGGCCTTGCTGCAAGTCTTATCCATCAAGTCTTAGTTGAAGAATCTGTTCTGGGGTGGGAGGAGCTTGAGCTGGAGGTTGTGAGAGATGAGAAGAACCAAAAAATTACCGTTTGTTTTATTGAAAATGTTGATCCCATGGGGGTGCATACGGGTGATAGCTTCTGCGTCGCACCGATGCTTACTATTCCTGAAAGTTTGCAAAGAAGAATGCAGGAGTGCTCTTACAGAATAGTCGATGCTATTGGTGTTGTGGGAGGAACGAATATTCAGTTTGCCCATAATCTTGAAGACGATAGGTTGGTAGTGATAGAGATTAATCCCCGGACATCTCGTTCCTCTGCTCTTGCATCTAAAGCAACCGGTTTCCCCATTGCTCGCATCTCAACAAAGCTAGCTGCAGGAATAACTCTGGATGAGATTCCCTATTGGAAAGAGGGAACACTTGAGAAATACGAACCCAGCGGAGACTACGTGGTAGTTAAATTTGCCCGGTGGGCCTTTGAGAAATTTCCTCAAGCGAAAGATATCATAGGAACCCAGATGAAGGCAGTGGGCGAAGTTATGAGCATAGGAAAAACGTTTAAGGAAGCGTTCCAAAAAGCTATCCGCTCCCTGGAGATAAAAAGGTATGGTCTGGGGGTTGAAAAGTTTAAAATCCTTTCACTTCAGCAATTAAAAGAAAAACTGGCTACACCCTCAAGTGAGCGTATATTCTTAATGTATGAGGCTCTGCGTAAAGGTGTACCTGCTGAGGAACTTTACCAAGTGACTCATATTGGCAGGTGGTTCATTAATGAGATGAAAGAGCTGGTGGAGTTTGAGGAAGAGTTACTTAAATATAGATGGAATGATTTACCTCACGAAAAGCTGGCCAAGGCAAAAGAGTGGGGTTTTTCAGATAAGTATTTGGCCGCCTTGTTTAATATAAGAGAAAGAGAGGTCAGGCAAAGAAGAATTACTATTGGAAAATATGGACGATTCGATGCGGTTCCTGTTAGTGGTATTGAGAATGCAGCGTACTACTATTCGACCTACGTCGGTGAAGACAAGGTACCAGTTTCCTCAAAGAAAAAAGTGATGATCTTAGGTGGTGGACCTAACAGAATCGGTCAGGGAATAGAATTCGATTATACCTGTGTGCATGCGGCCTTTGCCCTGCGTGATGAGGGCTATGAGTCAATCATGGTTAACTGCAATCCTGAGACAGTTTCAACAGATTATGATACCTCCAATAAGCTCTATTTTGAACCGTTAACAGTTGAGGATGTACTAACAATTTATGAAAAAGAAAGACCAGAAGGTGTTATTGTTCAATTTGGTGGCCAAACACCATTAAATATTGCAGAGGAGCTAAAAGATAACGGGGTGAATGTTCTAGGGACCAGTCCTGAGAGCATTCGTTTTGCCGAAGATAGAGAACACTTTAGAGAAAAAGTAATCTCTCTCGGCATATCCCAGCCGAAGAGCAGCACGGCGCGCTCTTTAGAGGAAGCTGTGAAAATCGCTAACAGAATTGATTACCCTCTTATGGTCAGACCCTCTTTTGTGCTTGGCGGGCGTGGTATGAAGATTATATACGATGAGTTAACGCTACGAAAATATGCTGAGGAAGCTATTCGGGTCAGTCCAGAATACCCCATGCTTATTGATAGATTCCTTGAAAATGCCATTGAGACCGAGGTTGATGCTCTTTCTGATGGGAACAAGACTTTCGTTGCTGCTATTATGGAGCATATAGAGTTGGCGGGTGTTCATTCAGGAGATTCTGCCTGTGTGATTCCTCCCAGGACCATAAAAGAAGAACATCTAAAAACGATAGAGAAATACACCCATCAAATCGCCAAGGAACTAAAAGTTGTCGGTCTTATTAACATTCAATATGCTATATGCGATGACAAAGTATACATCTTAGAGGCTAATCCCAGAGCTTCACGTACGGTCCCTCTGGTTTCTAAAGTAACAGGAATCCCTATAGCCCGTATTGCTACTTATCTAATGTTAGGTAGGAACCTCAAGGATTTTCCTGAACTTAGAAAGTATAAATTTCCTTACGTTGGAGTCAAAGAAGCGGTTTTCCCGTTTAACATGTTCCCGGGGGTAGACCCTCTACTAGGTCCTGAAATGAAAGCGACAGGAGAGGTTATGGGAATTGCTGATACATTTGGACTTTCTTTCTATAAAGCGCAAGAAGCCGCTGGTTTAAAACTTCCTGTGGAAGGAAATACCTTGTTGACTGTGGCAGATAAAGATAAGTCAGATTTACTTCCTATAGCCAAGGAAATTCATAAACTAGGGTTTAACATTTACGCTACTGAAGGCACCAGCCATTTCCTAAAAGAGCATGGCATACCTAATAGAAAAATAAAAAAATTACATGAAGGAAGACCTAACATTGTTGATGCCATTAAGAATAAGGATCTCCAGCTTATTATCAACACACCAATTGGTCGCAGCAGCAAATATGATGATAGTTATATTCGTATAATGGCCATACAGCACAAGGTTCCTTACATCACTTCAATAGCAGCTGCCCAAGCCAGTGTTGAAGGTACTGAAGCCATAAAGAAACACAAGATCCTACCGAAATCTCTTCAAGAATATCATAGGGAAAGGCTACCGGCTACAAGCTCAGACAAATAAAGTCTACCATCCACAACTTGAAGCCTGAAGCATGTAGGCTACAATTGGAAGTCTGAAGCACCCTTAGCAAAGAAGAGATTAAACAGTCACTCGAAAATATTTGTATTTTTCAAGAAAGAAGCGATGGAGTAGTATAATAAAGGCAGGGTATAATTCCGCCTTTATTCTTTAGAGGCTTTGGAAGGATCAAACCAAATGAGTCTAAAGAACCAAGAAGGTCACCGGAGGAGATTGCGAGAGAAATTTATGAGATCCGGCATTTCAGGGTTTCACGATTATGAGATAGTCGAGTTGCTATTAACTCTGGGAACTCCTCGGAAAGACTGCAAACAACAGGCAAAAGAGGCTATAAGTAAGTTCAAAACTCTTCGGGGTGTTCTTGAAGCACCCGCAGAAGAACTTCAGGAGATTAATGGAGTTGGACCTCATAATCTCTTTGGCATCAAGCTTTTCCAAGAAGTATCGGAACGTTATTTAAAGGAAAGAATTATTGGGAAAAAGATCCAACTAAAATCCTCAAAAAAAGTCTACGATTATTTGTTCCAATCAATGCAAAAAGATAAAAAAGAGATTTTTAAAGTAATGTTTTTAGATGGGAAAAATAGACTGATTGAAGTTGAAGACCTATTTGAAGGAAGTTTAACTTCCAGTGTTGTTTACCCTAGAGAAATAATGAAACAGGCAATCAAATATAATGCAGCTAGTTTAATTTTTGTTCACAATCATCCCTCGGGCGATCCGGATCCCTCCTCGAGTGATAAGGATATAACGAAAGAGCTTGTCTTTGCAGGTAACCTTATGCAGATTAAGGTTCTGGATCACATTATAATAGGTGATAATAAATATTTTAGTTTTGCCGATGGGGGATTGATTGAAGAATATAACCTTAATTTTTTGAGCCTGAAGAAAGGAAAGAATGTTTAAGCCAAGATTTAGATATACAAATAAAATTCGGATAAAATAATGGCTATTCAAAGAGATCTCGGGCGGCAATTAAAAGAGCCCGGGCATAAGTAGTGTTCTTGATATTCCCCCAAGAAGATTCAACAAAGATTTTGGCTACGACCACTTGACATTTTCTCACGGCGATTTTATAATGGCAGTGCTCATGCGAAAGGACAAACCCTTCGCAAGGAGGGAACTCGGGGTGATCTCAAAATAATAAAACACAGGAGGGAGGTGAGGAAGCGTTTCGTCAAAACCCATTAAATTAAGGAGGAGAAGATGAAAAGAGTTATTATCGGGTTACTCTGTGGGTGTTTAGTTTTGTCGCTTGCTGCGGGTGCTAACGCCAAGAAATTGAGATTTGCCTTTATGCCGGGTGTTGCAGATCCTTTCTACTTCACTATGGAGAAAGGAGCTAAGGCAAAGGCAGAGGAGTTGGGGGTTGAGTTAATTGTAGGAGAGTTCCCCAAAGCCTGGGGACCAGAATATCAGGTACCTATTATGAAAGCTCTTGTCGCTCGTGGAGATATTGATTTACTCTTCACTGCTCCTACATCGACAGAAGCTTTGATTCCTGTCTTAAAAGAAATTCATGATAGCGGAATTCCGATTATCACTGTTGACACTTACCTTGGGGACGGTGACTACTCTAAACCCAGCAACTACAGTTTCCCCTTGTCCTACATCGGCACCGACAATTTCCTGGGAGGTCAAGTGGTTGCCGGCGCTCTGGCCCTTTTGCTTGATGGAAAGGGAAAAGTATTTTTGGAAAACACTAATCCTGATGTCTCCAGTGTTATAGGTCGGGAAAACGGATTCAGGGCAGGTCTAAAAATATTCCCCGACATGGAGCTGGTGGGGGTGGAATACTGTTTGGATGTTCAGGAGACAGCTGCTGCTCAGACTGCCGCAGCTCTGGAAAAAGACCGTGACATTGTTGGGGTTTTTGGAGTAAACGTGTTTAGCGCTCAAGGAGCATATCAAGCTGTAGTCGCTGCTGGTCTAGCAGGAGCAGTCAAGATCGCCACCTGGGATGCTACTCTTACTCTTATTGAAGCTTTGAAAAAAGGTGAAGTAGATCTCATTCTGGCTCAGATGCCAGCAGAAATGGGTTCCTTGTGCGTTGAGTGGGGAGTTAAACATCTTACCGAAGGTGCAGAGCTCCCGAAGAAAGTCATTCCGGGATTCTTTGTCTTCACCAAGGATAATGTCAACGATCCAGAAGCACAACAGTATATTTACAAATAAGTTCCGAGTAGAAGACAAGATTGGCATGGACACCATTCGACGACAGGGGGCAATTTGCTTCCTGTCGTCTCATTTTGACTAAAGAAGAGAAATTTTTATGAGGGTGTTAGGCAATTTTTTTCCTTTTGGAATGTCCAGGACCAAGAAAAGAAAAGCATTGAGCTGCATTGGAAGAAACTGGGCTCTACTCTTTTTGATCCTTATGCTGATGGTGTTTAGCATTTTAGGAAAAAATTTCTTTGGTCTGAGAAATTTTTCCAATATTCTCCTGGCTGTCACTACGCTCCTATTGTTGGCCAGTGGGGAAACCTTTGTTATTATCAGCGGCGGTATTGATCTTTCTATCGGTTTTATCATGGGATTTGTATGTGTTACCTCCGCTATAATCATGAGAGATTTACATGCGGCAGGTTTTCCTCAAGCGATCAGTATTCTGGCCGGTTCTTCCATCGGGATTCTTTTAGGACTTATTCCAGGGTTCGTTAACGGAGTCCTGATAACTAAACTCAGGGTTCCCCCTTTTATTGCTACCCTGGGAATGTGGGGTATCGCCAATGGTTTGGCCTGGAGGCTCTGTGAGGGTTTTCCCATAGCCTTTTTGCCCTCCAAAGCAAGGGATATTGGAATGGCATATATTGCCTATTATTCACCGAAAAAAGGTTTTTCACTTTTTGACAGACCAGTGCTTACCGAACGAGCTGACATCTGGAATCTGATGAAGATTATTCCCCTTCCCGTTCTTCTTATAGCTATTCTCCTGGTTATCTTTGCCTTTATTTTATCCAGGACAAAATTTGGCCAACATACTTATGCCATTGGAGGGAAGGTAGACGCTGCCATACGTGCTGGCATTAATGTGCCCTGGCATCTAATAAAAGTTTATGTGATTTCCTCCTTTTTTGCCGCCTGTGCGGGGCTCCTGCTTGTATTCACACTTAACATGGGGGTTCATACTCAGTATACTTCGAGCTATGAACTTTTTGCTATTGCTGCGGTGGTTATTGGTGGAGCTAGTTTAATGGGTGGCAAAGGAAGTATTTGGGGTACTGTTATTGGGGTGCTGCTCATCGGAACTTTAAATAACGGCCTAATGATGATGGGCCTGCCAATTTTCTATCGATACATAGCCATAGGTTGCATCCTTATCGTGGCGGTGCTTATTGATCAATTATTCCCCGAGTTGGTATATGAGGAATGATGAATAACAAAAACTTCAGCAAAATATTAGTCCATATTGCAGCAAGGTGGACCTTAATTTTTTTGGCTCTGGAGGTAATTTTTTTCAGTGTTTTTGGAACAAACTATTTTAGTCTTAGAAATTTGCAGAATATTCTCCTGGCTTCCACTACTGTCGCCTTATTGGCAACAGGTGAGACTTTTGTCATTATTACCGGAGGAATTGATTTATCGGTTGGTTTTATGGTGGGTTTTAGCGGGGTTATTTGTGCGAAGGTTATGGTAACCTTGCAGGCAGCCGGTGCTTCTCAAGCGGTGGCTATTTCCTCTGGCATTCTAGCTGCCCTTCTTTTGGGTTTGGTTCCAGGGTTAGTCAATGGATTATTAGTGGCGAAGTTAAGAGTTCCCCCTTTCATTGCTACTTTTGGGATGTTGGGAATTGCCTATGGTTTTGCAGAAATTATTAGTAATAATGTTCCTATCATGGGTTTACCCACATCGGTAGGTTCCATAGGACATGGATATCTCATTTATTGGCTTCCCGGGAAAATCTTTGCCTTTCTCCAGAAGCCGGAAAATCTTACCCGGCTTGAACTGCAGAATTTAGTATCGATTATTCCTAATGTCACCGTTATTACCGCTATTGTTATTGGTATATTCGCTTTCATTCTTGCCAGGACAAAATTTGGCCAACATACCTACGCTATCGGAGGTAGTATGGATGCAGCCGAACGCGCTGGTATTAACGTTAAGAGACATTTAATAAAAGTCTATATGATTTCATCTTTTTTTGCTTCCTTAGCCGGAGTAACTTATGTATTGAGATTTATAACAGGGAGAGCTCCTGCTGGAAGTGCCCGACTGCTTGATGCTGTTGTGGCAGTAGTTATCGGAGGCGCTAGCCTATATGGAGGTACCGGGACTATCCTTGGAACCGTCATTGGAGTATTGATTATTGGAGCTTTGGAAATAGGTCTGGTTAACCTGGCCATACCAACATACAATCTCTACATAGCTGTAGGTTGCATCCTTATCTTTGCGGTACTTGTCGATCAATTTTTCCCTGAATTAGTTCGGAAGGAGTAATAAAACCAATGGAGCCACTACTAGAAGTCAAAAATATTACCAAAAGATTTGGCGGTTTAACCGCCGTAGACAATATGGATATGGAGGTCTTCCCTGGTGAAGTGGTGGGGCTTTTAGGGGATAATGGAGCGGGGAAATCTACTTTGATAAAGGTGATTTCCGGCGTTTACCATGCGGATGCGGGGACGATTTTTTTTGAAGGAAAAGAAGTTAGGATAGATAATCCCATGCATGCTTTGAGAATAGGAATTGAAACTCTCTATCAGGATCTTGCCTTGGCGGAAAATCTTAATGTCTATGCAAATATCTTCTTAGGCAGAGAAAAGCTTAAGCGTTTTTTGGGTCTTATTAACGTGTTGGACCATGACTATATGCTCAATGAATCCAAAAAGGTGCTGGATAGGTTAGAAATAGAAGTTCCTTCATTGAAAAACCAGATCAGGACGCTCTCTGGTGGTCAGCGACAAGCGGTAGCTATTTCTAGATCAATTTATTGGAATGCGAAATTTCTTATCATGGATGAACCTACCGCTGCTCTGGGAGTAGCCGAACAAAAAAATGTTTTGGATTTGGTAAAGACGTTAAGCTCTCAGGGTGTACCAGTCATAATTATTAGTCATCAACTTCACGATGTTTTTTCTGTGGCCACCAAGCTGGTGATAATGCGCCGGGGTAAAAAGGTAGCCGAAAGGATAACCAAAGACACTACAACCGATGAAATTGTGGGATTAATAGTTGGCTCTTTGCCAGGAGACTATGGAGATGTGAATGATGGTGCAAAGGAAACCGCCCAGGTGGGTAAAGAGACCGGATCAGTAGATGAGGGGCAGGAGGGAAAGCAATAGGAGAAAATCATGCCGAGCCGCACCCTGAGATGCCCTGAAGAGAAAAAAAGGAAGGTAATTTCTCATGGAAACAGGAAAAGTTTTAAGATTAAGGAGAGTTTTCTCTAAAGATAAAGCAGTGGTAATCCCCATTGACCATGCTCTTTATTCAGAGCCAGTGGAGGGCATAGAGAATCTCGAGAAGTTAGTCAGCATAATTTCCCAGACC
>NJBP01000085.1 GCA_005223085.1 Candidatus Aerophobetes bacterium Ae_b3b
GTTACAAAACTGGATGCTCTGGAAGCTAAAAACAAAGCAGGACCCTTTATTTCGTAGGGATCCCCGATTCTTCCCATGGGGGTTAAAGAAGACCAACCTTTCCCATATTTCGGAAACACTTCATCCACAAGGGGTGTTCTCATATATCCCGGAGCAATAGCATTGACTCTTATATTGTACTTTCGCCATTCCGAAGCCAAGGACCTTGTAATCATAATGACCCCAGCTTTGGAGGTGTTGTAAGATATTTGGGGTTGAGGTCTGTTGACAATTAACCCCGACATGGAAGATATATTGATTACATTACCCTTTTTTTGTTTGATCATTTCCCTTCCCACCACCTGAGCGCAGAGGAAAACTCCGGTCAGGTTAACTTCGATCACCCTGTCCCATTCCTCTTTACTCATCTCTTCCGCAGGTACATTGATAGTAATCCCGGCGTTGTTAATTAAAATATCAATTTTGCCGAACCTATCTTTGGCCACTTTTACCATATTTTCCACATCGGCAACCTTCGTCACATCAGCCTTTATAGCAATAGAGTCTCTGTCAATATTTCGAATATGATCAGTTACTCTGCATGCTGCATCTATGTTTACATCTACCACTGCCACATCTGCTCCAGCTTCTGCCAGTGCCAGAGCCATTTGCTCCCCCAGCCCCCGAGCCGCACCGGTCACAATTGCCTTTTCACCGCTTAAATCGAACATCTCCTTTACACTCATCAAATTCTCCCCTCCCTCTGTCTACTTTTTTCACCACCATTATTCACTCAAAATTTCTGCTTAGACTTTGCCTCACCTCCTCAACAAAAAGAGCATTCCGCGGGAGTGTTTATCTATATTCAATACAAAATCGCAGCTTCTTGCCACATTTTTTTTCCCATTCATTCTCTTCCCTGATATTGCCTTAACTTTAGCCACATAGCCTCTTTTTTCACAACCATTATTCACTCAAAATTTCTGCTTAGACTTTGCCTCACCTCCTCAACAAAAAGAGCATTCCGCGGGAGTGTTTATCTATATTCAATACAAAATCGCAGCTTCTTGCCACATTTTTTTTTCCATTCATTCTCTTCCCTGATATTGCCTTAACTTTAGCCACATAGCCTCCAGAGCCAGAGATTGATTGACGTTACACTTAAGATAACCTTTTGTCCTTTCCACCGTCTCTATAGCCTCTTTTATAGCACCATAACAGTAGGTCTCTTTCTCACTTTTTAACTCCTCCATACGGTCATAGTTAACCACTCGCCTGCTTATTCCCTGTTTTAAGATTAAAAGATCCCCAAACCAGAAAATGATAATATCAAGAATTCTCTCTAGCTCAGTAGTTCCATAATCTTTGCATTTGCTCACCCATTGGAAAATATCTTCCAGACTTATTTTTTTACTCAGAATATCCAGGACAACCTCTCTGGTCTTTAATATATTCTCATCTTTTATCAAGCTCAATACCTCCCCCACTCTTCCTCTGGCCAATTTTTTTATAAGGTCTGCCTTGCGGGAGTCCGGGGGTAAATAATCGGCTATAATCGAATCTAAGGCTTCAGAAGAAAGAGGAAAGAAACGAATAATTTCGCAGCGAGAAAGGATGGTAGGAAGCAGTCTTTCTTGAGTTTTGCTAATTAATATAAAAACAGTATCTGGGGGAGGCTCCTCCAGTATCTTAAGCAGGGAATTAGCCGCCTCTAGAGTGAGCTTATCTGCCTCTTTTATAATCCAAACCTTTTTCTTTCCCTCAAAGAGCTTATATCCTGTCTGTCTTTTTAAATCTCTAATCTGCTCGATCTTTATGGAGCCTTCTTCCGGGATTATAACTCGCACATCTGGATGATTCAGATGATCGATCTTTCGACAAGAGGAACAACGGTCACAGCTATCTAGCTGGTCGCTCTTACAATTCAATATCTTGGTAAAGGTTAAGGCAGTGAGCGCCTTCCCAACCCCCGTGGGGCCCACAAACAAATAGGCCCCGGAGAGAGATGAAGTAGCTATCTCTTTCTGCAGAATTTTTATAGCCCGAGCTTGACCCTTTATCTCTTCAAAAGACATAAATTCTCTCTTAACTTTTATAGATATTTTAATATTATCTTTCTTATTGCCAAATGGATTTCTTTAGGACTGCCTTCCCCGTTCATTATCTTTATTCTCTCAGGATGCAATTTAGCCAGCTCAAGATACCCTTGACGAACCCGGTGATGAAAATCAATTTCTTCTCTTTCTATCCTATCCTTTTTTTTTGCACGCTGTCTGGCTAGGTCAGGATTAATATCGAGAAGGAAAGTTATCTCAGGCAGGATACCCTGGGTTGCTTTTTCATTCAAGGCCTCTATCCAGGCTATATCTAATCCTCTCCCGTATCCCTGATAGGCCACGGTGGCGTCACTAAAACGATCCGAGATTACAATTTTCCTGGCCTCTAAAGCGAGCTTGATTACTTGTCTCACGTGTTCTGCCCGATCAGCTAAATAAAGGAAAAACTCGCTGATGCTACTTATCCGAGATGAAGGCCGAAGGAGAATGAGCTTGATCTTTTGCCCCACCCGAGTTCCTCCCGGCTCACAGGTCTTGACCACCTCATAGTTCATTTTTTCAAGATACTCAGCCAGAAGCTTAACCTGACTACTTTTTCCACTCTTATCTATTCCTTCAAAGCTGATGAACAATGGTTCCTCCATTTACACTGATTATTTTGAGAGCTTTTCCATATATACCAGTCTCAGAAAGGCGTGTCAAATGCGGTGAACTTGACTAGAGCAATATCATCACCCCCTCCTTGGCGCCTCCTCACTTGACAAAGTTCAAAGGGAAACATAGGATAGCGCACGGTTATAATAATTGATACCCCACCCTGTTTAGGATACAAATGATTATTCTTTTGGTGATTGGATTAGCGGTTGTGGCATTCGTAGCATCAAAATTCTGGACCGTTTTCATCGGTGCTGGATGGAGTCCCACTCCCTTACCCACTGTGAGAAGAATGCTCTCCTTAGCCGAGGTCAAGCCTGAAGACATCGTCTATGATCTGGGATGCGGGGACGGAAGGATTATAATCATAGCCACCAGAGAATACGGCGCTAGATCCATAGGCATAGAAGCCGATCCTTTCCGCTACCTTTATACCTGGGTGAGGATAATAATTTCAGGGTTAAGCAAAAAAACGGGCCTCATCTGGGGGAATTTTTTTCGCAAGGATTTAAGTGAAGCGACTATAGTTACTCTTTTTTTGTCTCAGGCCGCCAATAATAATTTAAGGAAAAAGCTGAGCCAAGAACTTAAGCCTGGAACCCGCATAGTTTCCTACTACTGGACTTTTAATGGTTGGAGACCTAAAAAGGTGGATAGAAAATTCGGGGTGTATCTCTATGAAATTGGCAGTGAAACTGACACCTGAATCGGGAGCTTCGGTATTGATTTTTAGGTTATTCCGAACAAAAATGATCGAACGCACTTGACGCCAGTTTTTCACCCGATATACTACAACTGAATCTAATTTATTAAACTTAAGTCTAATAAATTAGACAAACCTATGACTAGCCATTTATATTCAATATTTACTGAAACCAACACTTTAAAGATTCTGGGATATGTTATAGAAAATCCTGGCAGGGAATTTATTGAGAAGGAAATCCAAAAAGCAACCGGCATCAGCAAAGCAGGAGTTAATTTAGCCTTAAGGAGGCTGGCTCAAAAGAGGCTCGTTGAAAGGAAACCAAGAGGAAGGATGTATTTTTACACAACCCAAGTTAACAATCCTCTTATTAAACAGTTAAAGATTCTCAAGAATATGGCTCGATTATCGCCTTTGGTAAAAAAACTAAAAGATCTAAGCCAAAAAATAATTCTTTTTGGCAGTTGGAGCAGGGGAGAGAATCTAAAAGACAGCGACATCGACCTTTGTCTCCTCACCAACTCAGCCGAAGAAGTTCAGCAAATTGTAAAAAAAAGTAGCCTGAGGAATAAACTCCAGCTAATCATCCGAACTCCCACAGGCTTTGCTGAGCTAGAAAAGAAAGACCCTGTCTTCTTTAAAGAAATAGACAGGGGCATAGTACTCTTTTCTAAAGAAAGCTATGAATCCTGAGTTTGAAAAGTGTTTGAAAAGAGGGAAAATCAGGGTTTTTTCAAGAGGAAAAGCTCTGGTTGATAAAGAGATACGCACGGCTCGCTCTGATTTAGAGGAGGCTCAAGAGAGCTTCAGAAGGGTTAAATACAAATGGTCAACTGTCCAGTCCTACTATTCAATGTTTCACAGCGCAAGGGCTCTCGTTTATAACAAAAATTATCGCGAAAGAAGCCACTACTGTTTAATAGTGGCCCTGAAAGCTCTTTACGTGCAGACTAAACAACTGAGCTTCCCCTTAGTTGAGGCTTTACAAAAAGGCAAAACTTTAAGAGAACAGGGAGATTACTACGGTGATTTTTCTAAAACCACCGCTTATGAACTTCTGGAAAGTACTAAAGAATTTCTCGATAAAGCAAGTGAAATTTTGGAACAGAGAACATAAACCCCTTCCAAAATCCTTCCCTGGAGTCTACACCATAAAAGAGCGGCACAAAAAAGTTGCATGAAGTAATGAACTTTATCGCTCAGATAGGAAATAGCATCTCAAATTGCTCTTCAAGGAGAAAGTGAGTGTCATGGCTTTCAAAGCAGGATTCATAGTTATAGCATCTGATGCTAATCCTAATAAAGACAGAGTCTTGATCAAAACCTCTAAATTTGAGTTGACCACGGTATTAGTTGAGCTGATGAATCTTGTGGGTCAAGGGCTTGACAGATGAAAATATTTTATTATAATAAATTTGACAATTGAGAATATTAATTTATAATAAATTTTAATATGTCAAATATTTTGAAGCGCGACGGAGGGTTAAGATGGGAGAAGAGATCAAAGGACATGTTAACCAGCTGATTGCTCTCCTACCGGACCTGGCAAAGGCCTTCCAGACAGATGAACCTCAGGAAGTTCTCCACATGGATATAAGCCTTCCTGAAATCTTTGTTCTTAGAGAGCTCTCTTCAAACGAGAAGCCCACCATGTCAGAGTTAGGTAGAAGCATTTCTATGGATCTAAGCACTCTCACTCGTACGGTGGATAAATTGGTTAAAAAAGAGTTTGTGGCTCGAAAGCGTGATCCAGAGGATAGGCGAATGGTAAGAGTAGCTCTAACAGCTAAGGGGCGAAGGATAATCAGTAGGTTCGAGGAGGCGAGAAAGAAACACATAGAATCTATCCTAAGGCAAATGACTTCTCAGGAGAGAAAGGATCTCTTAAA
>NJBP01000042.1 GCA_005223085.1 Candidatus Aerophobetes bacterium Ae_b3b
CGGTGTCTAGTGAGAGTTCTGGCAGTTGGGTTGGACTCAAGAAAGAGATTTACCGGGCCCTAAATATTATTCGAGTATACACGAAACAGCCTGGAGAATCAGCTGATCTCAAAGACCCTGTTGTTCTTAAAAAGGGAAGTGTAGTCCTGGACGCCGCTAAAGCTATTCACAAGGATTTCGCTCATAATCTCAGATATGTTCGTATGTGGGGTTCCAGCAAATTTGATGGTCAACAAGTAGATCGAGACCATCCTTTAGAGGACGGTGACATTGTAGAATTCCATCTATGAGGTAGCCGGGCAAGCAAAGACAATTTTAATCAATCCAAAAGTAGGGTGAAGATGAAGTTAGCCCATTGTCCTTCTTCAGACTCAGCCCATATTTTCCCCCCATGCTTTTGGATAATCTCTTTGGTGACAAAAAGACCCAATCCACTTCCCTTCTCTTTTCTGAATTTCTCCCCGCTGAGGCGGACAAATTTGGTAAAAAGCTGATCGCTCTTATCCTTGGGAAATCCCTCACCTTTGTTCCATACATTTATCTTCCACTCATTTTCTTCCCTCAGAACACCTATCTTAATTTTACCTTTTTCTTTCCCATATTTTATAGCGTTGCTCAAAAGATTTTCCATTACTATCTTTAAAAGATCGGGGTCTGCCCTGACTTTAAAAGAATCAGATACATCTACTTCCAGGAGTATACCCCCTCCTTCAAGTTGACCTTCAAATTCATCTAAAACTGGCTCCAAAATATCTTTTTTAAATTCGACCTCCTGTTTGTTAACTTTCAACTCTTCTTTTTCTATTCGACTCAAATCAAAGTAATTTTTTATCATATCGCTAAGTCTTTCGGAATTCCGCAACAGCACATCCACCATCGTTTTCTGTCCTTCGTTCAGTGTTCCTACAACTCCCTGGCTTAGATTATAAGCACTACCCAATACAAGACCCAGTCTATTCTTAATTTCATGAGTTACAAAAGTAAGTATTTCCATGTAGTGCTGATTTATCTGCCTTAAATCATCGTTTGCTTTTTCCAGGTCTGTCTCCCTTTTATATAAAACAGCAGCCATCTGATTAAAATTTCGTATGAGCTCCTGAATTTCCAGATATGGCAATTTCTGAATGTAAGGATATTTCTTCTCTTTTTCTAGAATATCCTGGATTTCCCCTCGTGCAATACGATTGGTTGCTTTCACCAGCTTCTTTATTGGTTTGGAAAGTCCTCGGGACAAAAGATGAGAAAGAATTAGGACAGCGACAATACCTCCAAATATTATGGCTAGAAAACGGAGGAAGATTCCGTTTCTGATATCAACATATTTATCCTCCAGAACACCTGCATACAACATCCCTATTGTCTCGTTGGTGGGGGAATATATCGGTTCGTAGGCTGATATGTACCAACTATTGACTACAAAAGCTCTATCCAGCCATGTTTTTCCATTCTCCAAGACCTTTTCGTAAACTTCTCTTGAAACACGTGTCCCAATAGCTCGAGAGCCATCCTTTTCTTTGACATTGGTGGTTATTCGTACATCCCACTGGAAAATAGTAACGGTTCCGAATGGCTTTCCTTTGTATTCCTTCTCCTCAAAGACCATATCTCTTACGTAATCAACTAACCGGTAGTTTCTATTTAATAAAATTCCTCCATATAGAATACCTATTATTTCTTCATTTCCTGCCCACACAGGCACAGCAGCCATGAGAACCATCCCTGACGTTTCTGCTTTTTCGGAACGAGGTCTGGCTCCAGGAGTAGGAGTAAATTGAATATATGCTTGCTGAAATAGATCCTCTCCCTCCATTTTCAGAGTCTGAGGAGGCATTATTACAATACCTGATGCACTTTTCCCCCGGAAGGCTTTTGACACAAGGGAATTTGAGAGAGAAAAGTCCCCGCTGTAGTGTGGAAAACGAGTCCGGAGTATAACTTTTCCTTTTCTATCACATAAGGTGAGAAAATCAAAGCCAGAATCAACTCTTTTTTTCTCAAGCCAGGATCTTATATCCGAGGAAATGGGTTGAGATTTTTCGAGAGGATCTATTAACCGCTGTTTTTCTGCGAGAAGATCCAAAGTAATTACTAATTTTTCTATCTCTTTATCCAAGAAATTGTGAGCTACTCGCAAATCAATGGCAACTCTGCTCTTTGTTTCGTTAAGGACGACATGAAAGATATGGAGACGAGATACCAGTATGACAAGAACCCCTATCAAGAGAACAACCAGCGTGAAATACCAGAAAATCTTCCGCTGAAACGATAATTTAATCATTAATATTAGCTCATTTTCTTCTTTGAAGCACTTCCGCCACTTTTTCTATCAGTTTATCTGGGGGCACAGGTTTTTCCAGGAACTCAGTTACGGGTAACCACTCCTTGTCGGGTTCTATTTTCTCCTGAATATCCATACTTTCTCTTATGGCTGTTAGCATTATTATGGGTGTGTTCCGGATTTCTTCGTATTTTCTGAGCTCTCGGGAAACATTAAACCCCCCTGTCTTTCTTTTCAGCATCACATCCAGTATTATAACATCTGGCTTTTCCTTAAGAGCTTTCTCGAGAGCCTCTTTTTCATCGTAAGCGGCCACCACTTTATATCCCTTATTCTCCAAAGCCACCTTGTTGACCTTTACGAAATCAACCTCATCATCAACTAAAAGTACTTTTTTCTCCATTGTAACCTCTTTTTTGATATTTAGAAGATTGTGACCTATTCACTTCATTGGCCAAGGTACAACCTTCTTGAGTTTGCCACTAATCACCAGGAATGCTTAATTTCCTCTAGATAAATGAAAACGCTGATCGTTAACAATATAACAGGTTATAACTTCAAGTTGAGAGGTAAAATCAACATTTTTTAACTTCACGTAAGAGGGAACAACGACTCCAGCGGAAGAGAAATTGAAAATGCCTTTTATCCCACTTATGACAAGAAGATCTGCTGACTCTTGGGCCGCTTCAGCTGGAGCAGTAATCATTCCTATATGAATTTTCTGCTTCCTTATTATTTTGGGCATCTGGTAAGGATGATATATCTTTACACCGGCTACTGTCTTACCAATCTTGTTCGGATTTACATCAAATCCGACTTGGATATGGAACCTACTTTTCTCAAAAGCAAGATTGTTTAATAGAACCCTCCCTAATTTCCCAACACCCACCAGTGCTATAGGCCATACTCTATCGAGACCCAATGCCTTTGAGATCCCCTCTCGCAACTTCCCTACTCTGTACCCCTTACTCGGAGTTCCAAATTGCCCAAAATAAGAGAGGTCTTTTCTTACCCTCGCCCCCGATGTCCCTAAGAACTCAGCCAGCTGCTCAGAAGATATCCTTGTCTCTTCCCTCATTTCCTTGAGATATCTAAGATAAAGAGAAAGGCGGATAGCTGCGTTTTCTGACGCTTTTTCTTTAGACATAGCCTAAACCTCGATCAAGATACTCGAGGGGGGAAATATCCCCCCTCGACGGCTCGAGCAAGCCGAGCCTGCTCCCCTCTTTTTTCTGATATTTGGTCTACCGAGGGTTACTTGATAATAATTCAGAGAGATTATTGAAATTCCTATACTTCAAAATTATTCAGTGGGAGGCACGCTGAAAAAGCTGCTTCCTTCTGCTTCTGTGCTTTCCTCAGCCATGCCACGCCTGCATCCCCAATCCTTAAGCACAAGTCAGATGCTTCAATTTGAAATAAATGTGAGCTTGTTGCTAAACCATATCTAAAATTACTATGGGAAAAATACCGCTGTCCCGGAGAATAGTTAAAAGTATCGGAATTTCAAAAATTTCTTTGGATTGCTACCAAATGAGCTACCGAAAAAAGGGGGGAGCAGGCTCTCTCATGCCCTGAGCGAAGCGAGAGTCGGCTTTGCCGATCGGGCCGTTGAGGGGGGCATTCCGAAGGAATCGGCGAAGCCCTATTTTCCCCCTTAAATATCTTGCGATGGTCTATGCCTGGGTAGTACACGGTGCACCTCTCCTTTTTCAATGTAGTTTACCAAATGTCGAGAGAAACACAACTTATGCCAGACTATCTTTAAAGAGTCCCAAGAAATAAAAAGAACCTCCTCAGCCTGGCAATAATCAGAATATTATATACTTCGTCGAGGAGTAAGGCGGGTTAATATCCTTTGAGGACACTAAGTTTTAATTCTTCAATACTTAATTTTCTGTAGATAACTGAAAATGTCGATTGTTAACAATATAATTAGGTATAATTTCAAGTTGAGAGGTAAAATCAACATTTTTTAACTTCACGTAAGAGGGAACAATGACTCTGGTACAAGAAAAATTGAGAATGCCTTTTATCCCACTTATGACAAGAAGATCTGCTGACTCTTGGGCCGCTTCAGCTGGAGCAGTAATCATTCCTATATGAATTTTCTGCTTCCTTATTATTTTGGGCATCCGGTAAGGATGATACACCTTTACACCGGCTATTCTCCTACCAATCTTGTTCGGATTTACATCAAATCCGATTTGGATATGGAACCCATTTTTCTCAAAAGTAAGATTGTTTAACAGAACCCTCCCTGATTTCCCAACACCCACCAGTGCTATAGACAATGGCCATCTACGCTTTTTTTTACCATATAGATAATAGTAAAGCATACCAACAAAGAAGGCTCCACCAACAATATTTCCCAGGGTTACCGGCAACAAATTGTTGAACAAAAACATCCCCCAGGTAATCTTGTTTGTAATAAACATACCGGCAGGAATAAAAAACATATTGGCAACACTGTGTTCAAATCCTAAGGTAACGAAAGCCATGATAGGAAATTGAATTGCAAAGACCTTGCCTATTATATTATCACTACCTAATGCTAACCAAATAGCTAAGCAGACCAACCAGTTACATCCTACTCCACGCAGAAATGCCTGAGTAAAGCTGAGTTTGCATTTTGCCTGAGCAATCTCAGCAATATAGCTCATCCAGGGATCTTTAAGTAGCAACCCGGTGCCAATACCTAGAAAATAGGCAACGAAGATTCCTCCCATAAAATTACCCATATAGGAGCCAGTCCAGTTTCTCACCAAGCCTTTCCAGCTACCTCTATTATTTAGACAAGCAACTGTAGGCAACATGCAATTCCCAGTAAAAAGTTCTGCGCCTCCAATAACCACGAGCATCAGACCAACTGGGAAGACAGCACCAAAGACAAGCTTCTGTAAACCTGGCAATTCCCTTGGCCACGGATCTCCAGCAGCAGCAATCACCGCTAAAAACCCCCCAAAAGCAACGTAGGCACCTGCGAGAAACCCCAAAATCAGCACCCTGTTCCAAGTCATTTTTGTTTTCTTCTCGCCAACAGCACATACTGTTTCCATAATAGCAGGAGGCACTTTGCACGGCATCGTTTAATCTCCTTTTTCTCTAATTGCTATTTTTCTTGTTACCATTTTTCTTGCTGGAGACGACAACTTAGCCAGGTTTTTTGTTTTTCGCTCAATTCCCCAACAATTTCCTCGATAAATCTGATATCTCCGCTGGCTAAAGCTGCATATTCTTCAGTAGTTAAATCAAACTTATTGAGGACTTGAGCTGGATCATCTGCTAACTGAGCTAGGATTCTATTATCTTCCGCTGCCAATTCTAATACTTTTAGGATTTCTGCCTTGTGCCTGCGTCTACCTTCTAGCCAGAACCAGTGTCGATCTTCCGCTGTTAGTCTTTTAAGCATCCCAGAGAAAGCCTTCTCTAGATCTTCTAGCACCTCAACGACCTGCAAAGCTTCCGTTTCACTACCTTTGCTCATTTTTTTGTCACCTCGTTTTTATGAATTTCATAAGCCAATACACTAGGGCCAATTGGTGAATTTGTTTGGCAACGTCAGTCAATAAAAAGTGCTGGATTTGTACGCATTGTGAGTTATTTCACATATTACTAACTTGGCCCATAATCGTTATTTATCTAATCAAAGGGCGTTTACGTATTCGACACTCTCCAATTGAGAGATTATTCACAATTCATTATAATAAAAAAATCTCTCCTGTCAAGAGGACACCTCCAGTTTTCCGAAAAACCCTTGTCTTTTTGCTGTGGGGCGAGGTGTTGGGCATATCTCAGCCGCGTGATCCCGGGTCTATAGAGAAAAGTATCTAGGAGATTTATACGCGTATCGAGGGACTTTCCCGAGATACTTCTTGACAACTCGCCCACCACAGGTATATTAACCATTAGTCAACTTGACAGGCTACATTAGTGAAAGATGGGAGGAAAAATAAGTGGATTTTAGTCTAAGCGATGATCAGAAGATGATTCTGGAGTTGGTAGAGGAAGTTAGCCAGGCTGAATTTGCTCTTCGTGCTGATGAGATATCTAAAAAAGGAGAGTTTCCTGGTGAAAACATAAAGAAATTGGCCGAATTAGACCTATTTGGGGTTACCATTCCCAAGGAATACGGCGGACTGGGTATGGATTATCTCACCTGGACTCTTGTTTCAGAGAAGATTTCTAAGGCCTGCGCTACTACCGGCTTGATTTTCGGAGCTAACCTACTCTGTACCTATCCTCTCATGGTATTTGGTACAGAAGATCAAAAGAGGAAATTTCTTCCCCCCCTGGCTAGAGGAGAGGCCCTGGGTGCTTTTGCTTTGACAGAACCAGAGGCAGGTTCAGATGCGGGAAATGTTCAGACCATCGCCAAAAAAGGAGAGGATCATTATACTCTCAATGGTAGTAAAATTTTCATTACTAACGGGGAAGTTGCTCATACATATATTGTTATTACCACCATGGATCGGAGCCTGGGACCACGGGGGCTGACTGCTTTCATCTTGGAAAAAGGAACATCTGGTTTTAGCTTCGGACAGCACTTTGAAAAGATGGGACTGAGCGCTTTGCCCAACGTGGAGTTGATTTTCCATGATTGCAGAGTTCCCAAAGAGAACCTTTTGTACAAAGAGAAAAGGGGCTTTCGGGTAGCAATGCAGACCTTCGCTGCGGGAAGAATTGGAGTGGGGATTGGAGCTTTGGGAGTAGCAGAAGCTGCCTTTGAGGAAGCTAAAAAATATTCTAAGCAGCGGGTGCAGTTCGGAAGATCCATCTCCAGTTTTCAGGCTATTCAGCATACCTTAGCTGATATGGCTACCGAGATAGAGGGAGCTAAGTATCTTCTTTATCGAGCTGCCTGGCTTCTTGATCAAGGAAAACCTTTTGAAAAACTCGCTTCTATGGGCAAACTATACGCCTCGGAGGTAGCCATGAAGGTGACTACCAAAGCAGTCCAGATCCTGGGAGGTTATGGTTATACTAAGGATTATCCGGTTGAGCGCTATATGCGGGAAGCCAAACTTTTTGAGATCATTGAGGGAACCTCAGAGATCCAAAGGGGTGTAATCGCCAATAAAATTCTTAAGGAATGAAATATGAACATCATTGTTTGTATTAAGCAGGTTCCCGACACGGAACAGTTGCAAAAAGTAAAGGTTGATCCCCAGACCAATACTCTCGTTAGAGAAGGTGTTCCTGGCATTATAAATCCATTCGACGAAAATGCCATTGAGGAGGCCTTGAGACTGAAGGAGAAAAAAGGGGGGAAGGTTAATGTTCTTTCTATGGGTCCTTCGCAGGCAGCAGAATCTCTAAGGAAAGCTCTGGCTATGGGGGTGGACGAAGCGGTGCTTTTGTCAGATAGATTGTTTGCCGGCTCCGATACTCTAGCTACTTCTTATACTTTGGCCATGGCCATTAAAAGAATAGGACCATTTGACTTGATACTTCTGGGTAAACAGGCCATTGATGGAGATACCGCTCAGGTTGGACCGGGACTGGCTGAGTGGCTCAATTTACCTCAGATAACTTACGCTCGGAAGATAGAGGTTAATGAAGATAAAATTAGAGTAGAGCGTGTTTTAGAAGACGTATTTGAAGTGGTTGAGTCGCCGCTTCCTGTGGTGGTTACAGTAACCAAGGATATAAATGAACCTCGCTATCCTTCCCTGAGAGGACTTATCAGAGCCAAGGCCGAAAAGATATCCACCTGGACTGCTGAAGATTTACCTTTAGATAAGAGGAGAATTGGATTAGAAGGATCTCCCACACAAGTAATTAAAGTTTTTATCCCCAAGCCTCCGAGGAAAGGTGATATCCTTTCTGGAGAAATTTCTCAAGTGGTGGATAAGTTGATTTTGGAAATAGAGAAAAGAAGTATAATTTAATGAGAAAGATCAAGATAATAGTTGAAAAATGTAATGGCTGTGAGGAATGTTTATCCAGTTGTCTTTTCTCCGCTATCAAGATCGAGAATAAAAGGGTGAGGATACTGGACAATTGCAATCTCTGCGGAGCCTGCATAGATGCTTGCCCCTTTGAGGCTATCGTACTGGAGAAAGAAAAGACCCTGGTTGATCTATCTTCTTACCGGGGAGTATGGATATTTGTCGAACAACGCAAGGGTGAGATTATGCCGGTAACTTATGAGCTTCTGGGGATGGGTAGGACTCTGGCCAATGATCTGGGGGAGGAACTTTCTGGGGTTCTTTTAGGCAGCCACATGAAAGGAAAAGCAGAAGAGCTTTTGAATTACGATTTAGAGAAAATCTATTTGATAGAGGATCCTCTTCTTGAGTCTTATCGGACGCATCTTTATACTCAGGTCATAGTCGATTTAGTGAACCACAAAAAACCCGAGATTATTTTAATGGGAGCTACTAGTCTCGGTCGGGATCTTGCACCTCGGGTGGCAACTCGCCTCCAAACTGGCTTAACTGCTGATTGTACAGGGCTTGAGATAGATAAAAAGGAGAGGAACTTAATTCAAACCAGACCTGCTTTGGGAGGAAATATTATGGCTAGGATTATTTCACCTTATCATCGTCCCCAGATGGCTACAGTTAGACCCAAGGTGATGAAAAGAGCCAGGCCTGGCCATAGTAAAAAGGCAGAGATTATAGAGATTGAACCCAAGGTCAGTCAAGACAATGAGGTAGTAAAAATTATCAGTCTTATCAGGGAGGAAAAGGAGGCAGTTGACCTGCAGGGGGCAGAGATCATTGTCTCCGGTGGTCGGGGACTGGGAAAACCAGAGAATTTTTCCCTTATTAGAAAATTAGCCGATCTTTTGGGAGGAGCTGTGGGGGCCTCCCGGGCGGTAGTAGATGCTGACTGGATTCAGCCCTATCATCAGGTAGGACAGACGGGAAAAACTGTTCAACCTAAACTCTATATAGCCTGTGGTATCTCCGGGGCTATTCAGCATCAGGTGGGAATGAGAACCTCAGAGGTAATTGTTGCTATCAACAAAGATCCTGAGGCTCCTATTTTCAACATTGCTACTTACGGCATTGTCGAGGATCTTCATAAATTTTTGCCAGTATTGATAGAGAAACTGGAAAAAAGAGGAAAGTCCTGAGGGACTCTGAGAAAATGGCTTTTATTGCTGATTTTCATATTCATTCTAAATTTAGTCGAGCCACATCAAAGGATATGGATATTTCCCATCTTGATGAGATGGCTAAGCTAAAGGGAATTGATCTGGTAGGAACGAGCGATTTTACTCATCCGGTCTGGTTAGATAGTTTAAAGAGAACTCTTTCTCCTGAAGAAGACGGGCTTTACCGGTTCAGAAATACTCTGTTTATTTTAACTACCGAGGTAAACAATATCTTTTATGCTCAGGGGGCGACTCGCAAAATTCATAATTTGATTTTTGCGCCCAGCTTCGATGTGGTGGAGAAAATAAATAAAAATCTGGCCAGTTTTGGGGATTTGCACTCCGATGGACGTCCTACTTTGAAGATGGAAGCAAAGGATTTAGTGGAGGCTGTTCTAGGTATAGATGAGGATGCTTTCATTGTTCCTGCTCATATCTGGACTCCTTGGTTTTCTTTGTTTGGGGCTAATTTTGGATTTGATTCTATTGAGGAGTGTTTTGGAGAATACACAAAGTATATCTATGCTCTGGAAACAGGCTTGAGTAGTGATCCCCAGATGAACTGGCGAGTTTCCAGCCTGGATAGATTCACCCTCATCTCCAATTCTGATGCTCATTCTCCGTCCAGATTAGGAAGAGAAGCCAATGTCTTTTCTTACAGAATAGGCTATGAGGGTATCAAAAAGATTTTCAGGGAAAAAAACAAGGAAGAATTCCTCTACACTGTAGAGTTTTTTCCACAGGAAGGAAAATATCATTATGATGGTCATCGTGGGTGCAGCCTTTGCTTTTCTCCCCAAGAGAGTCAAAAGTATAAAAATCTGTGTCCTAAATGTGGCAAGCCTCTGACCATAGGAGTAATGCATCGAGTGGAGACTCTGGCAGATAGGGATGAAGGCTTCAGGGGAACTGAAGATAACATTCCTTTTAAACATCTCATTCCTCTGTCAGAGATCATCGCCGAAGCTTTGGATCAGGGTGTTGATACCAAGGCTGTGGAGGAGCGATATAGGGGAATCACTCAGCGGCTGGGGGGTGAGTTTAAAGTATTGTTGGAGGTTCCAGAGAGCGAACTCTCTCGATCAATATCTTCCAGAGTCGTAGAGGGTATAATGCGGGTAAGAAAGGGAAAGGTAAAGATAAAATGTGGTTATGACGGGGTTTACGGAGAGGTAAGAGTATTTGACGAGGAAGAGAAAAAGAAAGAAAAACAGCTCGATCTTTTCTAATAATTCGATTCCTTGAGTCCTCAGGAAAAGATTTATACGCGTATTGAGGGGAAGAGTCCCGAGATTCTCTTGACATTTCTCTTTAGTTACATATTATAAAGTGAAAGAGGTCTTTAAGCTGTGAATGAAAAAGAAAGGGTATTTTTTTGCTAATTTTTTTATTTTACCAAAAGGGGTAATGAATGAGACTTTCCCGATATCTATTTTCTACCTCTAAGGAGTCCTCCAAGGAGGCGGAGCATTTGAGCCACAAATTGATGCTCAGAGCGGGTTTGATAAAGAGATTTGCCGCCGGTGTATATTGCTTTCTTCCTTTCGGGTACAGAGTTTTAGCTAAAATTAGCTCCCTTATCGAGGATGAAATGGATCGGATTGAAGGGCAAAGGTTGCTCCTTCCTTTTCTTCAACCAGCTGATCTATGGAAAAAGAGCGGAAGATGGGAAAATTACGGAGAAGAGCTTGTTCGCTTTGAGGATAGAAAGGGCGCAGAGTTTGCTTTAGGACCCACCCATGAAGAGATGATAACTCAGTTGGTGAAAGAAGAGATAAGTTCTTATAAAAGACTTCCTTTAATACTTTATCAGATTCAGACGAAGTTTAGAGATGAGCTAAGACCACGGGGTGGAGTCATTCGAGCAAGAGAGTTCTTGATGAAGGATGCCTATAGCTTCTGTCGAAATGAAGAAGAATTAGTCTCAGTTTACCAGCTCATAAAAAAAGCCTATGAAAAAATTTTCTCTCGCTGTGGATTAGATTGCAGAGTGGTAAAGGCTGATACCGGTCCTATAGGAGGCAAACTCTCCGAGGAATTCATTGCTCTGGCTAACTCGGGTGAAGATAAAATTGTGCAGTGTGAGCACTGTGGGTGTGTGGCAAAACTGGAAAAGGCTGAATATGAGTCATTAGAGGAAGCTCAAGCTGAACTCGAACCGATGAAGGAGGTCTCCACGCCCAATACCAGGACCGTTAGAGAAGTAAGTCAGTTTCTCCACTGCAGACCGGGGGACATTTTGAAGACCATTTTTTATCAAACCGAGAAAGGTTTGATAGCTGCCTTAATTAGAGGTGATCACCAGATAAACGAGGCAAAACTACAAGCTCTCTTAAAGGTAAAAAAAATTGAAATAGCAGGGAACAATTCGATTAAGAAAGAGATTGGGGTAGAACCTGGATTTACTGGCCCAGTTGGACTTGACAAATACCCACTAATTGCAGACAATACAGTAATGAAAAGTCGGAATTTGGTTGCGGGAGCTAACCGCAAGGATACGCATTTGTTAAACGTTAATGCCGGCAGGGATTTTCAGCCCACTATAATTGGAGACATAGGGTTTCCTCTCTCTGGGGATTTGTGTCGAGTCTGTAAGAGTCGGATGGAGGTAAGGAGGGGAATTGAGATAGGTCATCTTTTCCAACTGGGAGAAATCTACAGTCGGTCTCTTAAAGCCACCTTTTTAGATGAAAAGGGAAAGGAAAATTATTTTGTTATGGGCTGCTATGGGATTGGAGTAAGCAGGCTTCCTGCTGCAATAATAGAACAAAACCATGATTCCCAGGGTATCATTTGGCCCCCAGAGATTGCCCCCTTCCAAACCATGGTAATACCAACCTTGGAGAAAATGTTTAAGGTAGCGCAGGAGGTTTGTCAGGACCTGAAAGATCAGGGAGTAGAAACATTATGGGATGATCGGGACTTAAGCGCCGGAGTAAAATTTAATGATGCAGATCTTGTTGGTATTCCCTTTAAAGTAATTGCGGGAGACACCTTTTTAAAAGAAGGTAAGATCGAAATTAAAACCCGTCGAGAGGCAAAGGTTGAGAAAGTCAAAAAAAATATGATTTCCCAGCGAATGAAAGAGCTGATCCAAGATGCAAAGCAGTGAATTTTTCTTTCTTTTAGAACGTGTAGGAAGAGAAAGGGGTCTTTCTTCTGAGATCCTTTTAGAGAGCGTTAAAGAGGCTTTAACCTCGGCTTACAAGAAAAAATATGATGAATCACCTCAGAACTTGAGAGTAATTCTAGACGAGGAAAAAGGAAAGGTTCAGGTTCTGGTAGATAAAGAGGTAGTAGAAAAGGTAACCAATTCTGGAATAGAAATTTCTCTGGAAGAAGCTCGGGAAATCAATAACAAGATAAAATTGGGAGACCAGGTGAAAATAGAGGTTAATCCTTTCCAATTTAGTAGAATTGCTGCCAGCACTGGCAAGTACGTAATGATGCAACAGATCGTGGAGATGGAGAAGGATCTTCTTTATGAAGAATTTAAGAAGCGGGAAGGAGAAATAATTAGTGGGACGGTGAGGTATAAAGCTGATCACTTTATTCTCATTGATCTGGGTAAGACGGAAGGAATTCTTCCTGTAAGGGAACAGCTGTTAAACAGAGAATACCGACAGGGCGAACGGGTTAGGACTTATATCCTGAGGGTCACCCGTGAACCTAAAGGCCCTCGTATTATTCTTTCGCAGACCCACCCCATTTTTTTGAAAAGACTTTTCGAGTTGGAAGTGCCAGAAGTAGAGGAGGGAATTGTTAAAATTATACAGATAAAGCGAGATGCAGGAAGAAGAGCTAAAGTGGTTGTAGAGTCAGGGCAGAAGAAGGTAGACGCAGTGGGAGCCTGTGTAGGTTTGCGAGGTTCCCGAATTAAGGCTATCTTGCGAGAACTGGAGGGAGAGAGAGTTGATATAATAAGGTACAGTGAGGAAACTTCTGTTTTTATAAAGAATTCTCTTAAGCCAGCGGAAGTTAAGCAAGTTAAGCTTGATGAGGCCAATAAGGAAGCAAAGGTTATCGTGGCTGATGATCAACTTTCCCTGGCCATCGGGAGCCATGGAGAAAATGTGAAATTAGCAGCTAAATTAACGGGGTGGCAGATTGACATTCGGTCTCTGGGCCAGATAGAGGAAGAATCAGCTTTTCTGAGAGAACTTTCTGGAGTAGGCGAGAAGATCCTGATTGGTTTAAAACAGGCCGGCTTTCTAACCCATAAAGATATTATTAGAGGAGGGATTGAGGGATTGTGCAAGGTCTCAGGAATTGGACCTAAGCTAGCCGAGAAAATTTTTAACAGAGCTAAAGAAATTAGTCAATAGATCTTAAGGGTCAAAGAAAATGATGCGGGTATATCAATTAGCTAGAAGGTTAAATTTATCCACCGGTAAGCTTTTAAAATTACTTACTAGTTTAGGGATCGAAGCCAAAAGCAGCCTGAGCAGTCTATCCCCTAAAGAGGTTAGACAGCTGGAGAAATTGGCATTAAAGAAGAGAAAACCCTCCCTTAAAGCAAAGAAACTTCATGCCCGGGCTCCCATAGTGACGTTGTTGGGCCATGTGGATCACGGCAAGACCTCTCTTCTGGATGCTGTACGCCAGACAGCTGTAACTGAGGAGGAGGTAGGTGGGATCACTCAAAGAATCGGAGCTTCGGAGGTGGAGTTTCAGGGGAAAAGAATAGTTTTTATTGACACTCCCGGCCACGAGGCTTTTACAGCTATGCGGGCGCATGGAGCTCAAGTTACTGATATCGCAGTTCTGGTAATCGCTGCTGATGATGGAGTTATGCCTCAAACAGTCGAAGCAATCGATCATGCTCGAGCAGCTAAGGTTCCTATCGTAGTTGCTGTAAATAAAATAGATAAGAGTGAGGCCAAATCAGACCAGGTCAAAAGACAACTCAATAAATATGATTTAACTCCCGAGGAATGGGGGGGGAAGACCATCTGTGTGGAGGTCTCCGCCTTAACCAAAGAGGGATTAGATGGACTGTTAGAGATGATCCTTTTGGAAGCAGAAATGCTTGAGCTAACCGGAGATCCTGAGGGGGATTTCAAGGCGGTAGTAATCGAGGGGGAAATGGATCGCCAGAAAGGTCCCTGCTCGACCTTATTGATTCAGGAGGGTAGTCTAAAAATAGGGGATATTCTGGTAGGAGGAGCCAGTTTTGGGAAGGTAAGGGCTTTGGTTGATTGGAAGGGGAAAAAGTTAAAAGAAGCGGGTCCTCCCACACCGGTAAGAGTTTTGGGACTTTCTGACATAGGAACTCCCGGAGGTATATTTAGAAAAGTTGAAAGTGAGAGAAAAGCTCGTCAGTTAGCGGAAGAGGCCAGGATAGAAGAAAGAGCAAAGAGCTTAACCAAAAGAGATAAGATAACTTTGGAAACTCTTTATCAAGAACAGGTGAAGGAGAAAAAGGCTCTTAATATTATCCTGAAGGCAGATACTCAGGGGTCATTAAAAGCTCTCAGGGATGTTTTGAATAATTTAGAAGATGAAGAGGTGAGGATAAATGTAGTTCATGGGGGAATAGGAGAAGTAAATAAATCCGATGTTCTCCTCGCCGCTGCTTCAAAAGGTATAGTAATTAGTTTTAGTGTAGGGACATTTTCGGAGAGCCGTAGCTTAGCTACAGATGAGAGGGTAGAGATAAGATCCTATCAGGTTATCTATGAAATGATTGATGATATCAAGAAGAGCATGCAAGGTCTTTTAGAACCTCGGTATGAAGAGATAGAGATAGGAGAAGTCGAGGTGCGCGAAATTTTTAGAATTCCAAAAGTGGGAGTTGTAGCAGGTTCTTACATCACGGTAGGCAAAGTGGTTAGGGGAAGCAAAGCCAAAATTTTTCGGGGGGATGAGATAGTGGGAGAAGGTGTGGTTAGTGGTCTTAAACGTTTTGACAAAGATGTAAGTGAGGTCCTCACAGGACTAGAGTGTGGAGTAAATGTAGAGGGTTTTAACGAGGTAAGAAAAGGTGATCTAATCAAAGTTTACGAAACAAAAAGAGTTGGTTAAGCAAAAATGGTCATAGGAATTTTAGAGCTGGAAATTAAGTTATTTTCCAGTAATTCTTTGAAAGATAAGCGGCGGATTATAAAAAGCTTAACTGACCGCATACGCAATAATTTCAATGTCTCTGTCTCTGAAATCAGACATCAGGATCTGTGGCAAAGAGCAGGTTTGGGTATAGCTCTTTTGACTACCGAGGGAAGGTTTGCTCAGCGTATGTTGTCTAAGATTGTTAACTTTATCAAAGAAGATAAAAAGATCTCCCTCATAGATTCCAAAATGGAGATAATGTAGTTATCCCTCCCCATTCCTGACCGTCGCCAAATATCCCTCGACACAATATTAATTGGCAAAGTGAGGTAGACAGTTTTTGAAACGAGGGTCTCAAGAAAATCCCTTTGGTCAACAAGATTCCCAAAATAGGTAAGGATCATGGATGGACTATTATTGATAGATAAGCCGAAAGGGTTGACCTCTCATGATGTTGTGAACAGAATTAGGCAGCTCCTTAAGATAAGGAAGGTGGGACATACCGGAACACTGGACCCACTAGCCAGTGGACTTCTCTTGATATGTTTAGGCCGGGCTACCAAGCTGACCCGTTTTCTACAGGATTTGGACAAAACTTATCAAGGCGAGATGATTTTTGGTATGACCACCACCAGTTTTGATGGTCAGGGAGAGGTAGTAGAGGAGAAAAACGCCTCGGATCTGTCCAAAGCCGAAGTAGAGGAGTTTTTTGCTCGTTTTAGGGGAAAAGTAATCCAGACTCCTCCTATGTGGTCTGCTGTTCACTGGAAGGGAAAGAGACTCTATGAAATAGCCAGAGACGGACTGGAGGTTGAGCGTATACCAAGGAAAATTTGGATTTATGAGCTTAAGTTACTGGATTTCGTCTCTAACCATCATCCTAAAGTAAAGTTTGAAATACGCTGCTCTAAAGGCACTTACGTCAGGAGTTTATGTGCCGATATAGGGAGGGTTTCTGGTTTTGGAGCTTACCAGGCTGCGCTTTGCCGAACTAAGGTAGGTCCTTTTGATTTAAAGCAAGCCAAGAGATTGAAGGATTTAGGGGAAAAGGTAGCCAATGGTAAAGAGGAAGGAATTATTTGTTCTTTGAAAGATTCTTTACCGCACTTACCCTTGGTCAAGGTAAAATCTGGAGTGGAAAAGATAGTCAAGTGGGGCAGGCCTCTATATTCATCTCATCTGGATTTCTTACCCAAGGAATTGGGAAAAGGCGATAAGGTTCGGTTATGCAGCCAAGGAGGAGAACTTCTAGCAGTAGCCATAAGTCTGCAAGAAGAATCTCATTTTTGTAAAGATAAGATAGGCTTTAAATATCTGAGAGTACTTATTTAAAATGGAGGTTAAAAGAAAATTTTTCCCCAGGGAAAAACTGGCACACATTATTCTTACAATTGGTTTTTATGATGGAATTCACCAAGGACACCAAAAGATTCTCACTCAGCTAGTCAAGGACGCAAAGCGGAAGGGAGGAAAAAGTTGTGTGATTAGCTTTGTCTCTCATCCTTCGGAACATTTCTCTGGCCAGCCTTTGCTTCTTCTAACCACCTGGGAAGAAAAGAAGAAGATTCTTACCGGATTAGGTATAGATTTACTGTTGATTTTACCCTTTACCTCTAATTTTGCGCGTCTTTCTCCGTATTCCTTTGTGAAACAACTGAGTAATAATTTAGAGATTGAAGAAGTGGTGGTAGGGGAAGATTTTGTATTTGGTAAAGATAAACAGGGAGATGTGGGGTGGCTAAAGGAGGCGGAAAATGAGTTTGGATACAAGCTCAAGCTGATTCCTCTTCTCAAAGTAGAAAAGAAAAAGCTGAGCAGCTCTTTAATTCGTCAGTGGTTGAAAGAAGGAAAGATAGAGAAAGTTAGCCAATGGCTGGGTCGACATCCCACAATTCTTGGCAAGGTAGTGAGGGGGAAGAGACGAGGTCGAGCTCTTGGTTATCCTACCGCCAACCTGGAGCCTCATCCCCATAAACTTTTACCCGCCTCGGGGGTATATGCCGGTAAACTTAGTTTAAAGGAAAATTGTTACAAGGCAATAATAAACGTGGGGGGTAAGCCGACTTTTGGTGATAGTTCCTTTGGGATTGAGGTGCACATAATAGAATTTAAAGAGAATATTTATGGAGAGACGATTAAAATCGAGTTAGTTGACAAAATTCGGGGAATAGAAAAGTTTGCCTCTTTTTCGCGCTTGGCGGAAAGAATAAAGAAAGATAGAAAAGAGGCAGACAGGATTCTGGAGGGATTCAACTGTCTTTCATGAAGGAAGAAAGTTGTGTAAAATTGTAACTGTTCAGCGCAAAAATCGCAGAGTGCACAGAGATGAATCAGAAAGTGAAAAGAGGAGTGTTTGGTAAAGAAATCTATCATTACTTCTGTTTAGAATCCACCAATAAAGTAGCCTATTTGCTTGCCAAAAAAGGAGCAGAAGAGGGGACAGTGGTGGTAGCTGATGAGCAAACTCAGGGAGAAGGAAGGGGGGATCATTACTGGTATTCTCCTCAAGGGGGATTATGGTTTTCTCTTATTTTGCGTCCTCGCATGATATCTTCCGAGACTTCCCGGCTGAGCATCCTGGGAGCCACCGGAATTGCTATGAGTATAGATAGACTATTTTCTTCGCTTAAGGTGAGGATTCGATGGCCTAACGATGTGGTGATAAAGGACAAAAAAGTGGCAGGGGTGTTAATCAAAGTGAGAACTGAAAGATCGGACGTGAACTTTGCCATCATGGGCATAGGAGTTAATCTGAATGTTCGGGAATTTCCTTCACCCCTTTCTTTTATAGCAACTTCATTGATCAAAGAAACCGGAGACTCAACCTCAAAAAAAAGGTTCCTTGAGTCTACGTTAGAAGAGCTAGAAAATCTATATTTTTCCTCTCAAGTCAATGGTCACATGCTTTTAGAAAAAGCTCGCTCATTTTCATCTTTACTGGGTCGGCAGGTGGAGGTTATAACTACTGAGGGAAAGTTTCAAGGTCTAGTACAGGATTTAGATGAAGACGGTGGACTGATCCTGAGATTAGAGAGTGGGCTGCACAAAAAGATCCTTCCTGAGGAAGGATGTATCAAGGAAAGGTCCCCAAAGATATGAACCTGGTTGCTGATGTAGGTAATACGGTAGTCAAGACAGGAGTTTTTGAAAAAAGGAATCTAGTGCTCACCGGAGAATTTGCTACCCAACCCAGAAAAGAACTTGATGAATGGGGAATCTTACTTTCCAGTTGGATAGGAGAGTCTGGCAGAGAGATTAAGATAAGTAAAGCAATGATCTGTTCTGTGGTCACCTCAGTGGTTTCTCCTTTAAAGAAAGCAATAGAGAAGTATTTTAGAGTACCCGCATTTGAAATAGAGGCAGAGAAGGTAGGGATACCTCTTTTGTGTGATAATCCCTGGGAGGTAGGAGCAGATAGAATAGCCAATGTAGTTGCTGCAGCACAGTTGTATAAACTTCCGGCCATTGTTATAGATTTTGGAACCGCTACTACCTTTGATGTGATCTCGGAAAAAGGAGAATATCTGGGGGGAGTTATAGCTCCGGGCGTAAGGACTGCTATGGAGAGTCTGGCCGAGAAGACGGAAGCTTTATTCCCGGTAGACTTTAAAAAACCAGCATCCGTAATTGGAAAGAATACTAAAGATGGTTTAAGGGCAGGATTATTTTACCAGTGTCTTGGTGGAGTAAGAGAGATCATCAGGGGAATAAAAAAGGAGCTGGGAAAAGAGGTAAAAGTCATAGCCACGGGTGGGATAGGACTCTTGTTAGGAGAGGAATGTGCCGAGATCGATGAGATTGATCCTGTGTTAACTTTAGAGGGGCTAAATTTTATAGTGGAGAAATGGCCGGATAGATCTTGAAGCTAGGGGACGAGAATGGGCTCTTTTCAGGATCCCCCGAGGTACTAAGATCTAAATCATGAAAATCCTTCTTCTATATGTCTCACCCGTATCGGGTCACCGCCGTGCTGCTGAGGCCATCGAACAGGCCTTAGAGAGGTTATATCCTCAAATAAAAGTCAGGAAGGAAGATCTCTTTAAGCACGGAAATCCCCTGGCCAGGAAAATATTGGATGATCTCTATTACGCTGCTATAAAAGTAACCCCCTGGTTCTGGGATTTTCTCTGGAACAGTAACCTAATTTTTTGGCTAACCCGTGGTTTGAGAGAGTTTTCTTGCCGGCTAAATTCCTTCCGGCTTTATAAGGAGGTCATTGCCTCTTTTAATCCTCAGGTGGTCGTGTGTATCCATGGACTACCTCTTGCTCTCTGTTCCACTATAAAAAGACGAAGAAAATTAGATTATTTGTTGGTAGCGGTTCCTACTGATTATTCTCTTCATCCTTACTGGACTTACAACAATGTTGATCTCTATTTCCTTGCTCATGAGGGCATGAAAGATAGTCTGAGGAAAAAAGGAATTTCCCAAGCCAAGGTTCAAGTCTGCGGAATCCCTATCTCGCCTGTTTTTTCTGAAGATACTGATAAAGAGGAATTAAAAAATAAATGGCAAATAAGGCATGATCTTTTTACTATTCTTTTGATGGGAGGGGGTCAGGGAATGGGACCTTTACGCCGGACCGTAGATGCCTTAAATGGATTAGGTTTACCTATTCAGCTTTTGATAGTTACCGGAACCAATGATGGGCTGAAGAAAGAGCTTCAAGAAATTGAATCAGAACTTAGTATCCCTAGCAAGATTTTGGGCTATACCAAGAAAATCGATGAGTTAATGGAAATATCAGATTTACTTATGAGTAAACCAGGAGGACTTACTATTACTGAAGCCTTGGTTAAAGATCTTCCTCTTGGGATCCTGGATTCCTTAGCCGGGCAGGAGAGAAAAAATCAGGAGTTCTTTCTCGAAAAGAAGATTGCCTTCAAGCTGCAAAGAGAAAAAGAGATGGTTAGCTTGATCCAAAGATTTCTTGATGGGTCATTTAATTTTGAAAACTGGCAAGCTA
>NJBP01000004.1 GCA_005223085.1 Candidatus Aerophobetes bacterium Ae_b3b
AAATTAGGAGCTACTATGCAGAAACAAACATCTAGACAACGTACTTTTATCTTACTTTCCTTAGCTCACACTGCCAGTGGTTTGTGCTGGATAGTACCTCTTCTTTTGCCTCTCATCAGAGAGGAACATTTTCAGGTGGATTTAGCTGACCGTAATCCAAGAAGTGTCTGGGAACGATTGGGATCCAAAACTCTCCTGGAAAAAGCCAGGGAGAGAGTTAAGAAAATTCTCAACGAGTATTGTCCGCCACCTCTTGACAAGGATACTCAAAGAGACCTAGAAAAAGCAGTTAGAGAGATATATGAACGGGAGGGTGTGCCCTACACACCTATCCCTACTGAGTGGTAATATGGACATAACCAGGGAAATGCGCCTCAGGTACAGAATCTTGTTCAAAAGGGAGTTGAGGAGGCAAAAAACCTTCTAGGGCTTTAATGGTTGCAGAAGTGAGATGTATCTTATCCCTAAGGAGGAAAAAAACTAAATAGTGAGGGAGATTGCCATCGTGCCTGATATAGAAGGGAAGATATCCTTGGCTGACCACATGTTTTTTAAGGAAATCGGACATTCTGGAGGTTTATAAGGATGAAAACTGAATATTCAGTCTCTCTTTGGTCGGCAGATCTGACGAATTTGGGCAAGGCCGTGAAAGATCTGGAAGGATACGCTGATTATTTTCATTTTGATGTGGCTGATGGACACTTTGCACCGACCCTTTTATTTTTCCCCGATCTGGTAAGAAACCTGAGACCTTTAACCGATGTTCCTTTCGAGGTTCACTTAATAGTTGAAAGTCCTGAGCGGTACATTGACTGTTTTGCCGAAGCCGGGGCTAATATAATCTCAGTCTATCCTGAAGCTTGTAAAAATCTAACTCGTACTCTACTTGAAATTAAAGAAAGAAATATAAAAGTTTCTCTTTCTCTCGCTCCCAGGACTTCTATATCCATTCTTAAATCAGTAGCTGATATGCTCGACTTCGTAGTAATAATGGGTACAGATGTTGGGGTAAAAGGTCGCTCCTTGTTACCTTCTACTTACCAGAGAATAGCAGAGGTCAAAAAGATTTTAGAAGGCCTAAGAATGAAGAATGTAAAAATTGAAGTGGACGGAGGCATAAGAAAAGAAACAGTTCCTCTTTTGATTAGAGCTGGTGCCAATATCCTGGTGCCAGGATCACTGGTCTTCAAGGATAATTACTCACAAATTTTCTCTTGGCTTAGGCAACTAGATGAAAATCTACCAGATCTTAATATACCTTGAAAGCTTTGAATTCTATCCCAAATTACTACTTCAAATAATCGGATCTCCCAGAGAAGATAACAGAAATTTAAAGAGTTAGCTATAATAAGAGCCTAGGTCTAAAATAGAAGGGAAAAAGGAAGGATGAAGATGGATGTTATAAGCAAACTAACCCAAAAAATTGACCAGTTAGTTGAATCATCTCGTAATCAAAAGATTCAAAGATTCTGGCAACATCAGGAATATACCGCCAAGGACCATTGGCGGGGAATACCCCATTCAAGCAAGGACGTGAATATAATTCCTTTCACCGTAGAGCCGGAGATCCCCATGTGGGCTAACATCTTGAATTTTAGCGTCAAGAAATTCTATACCAACCCCAGGTGCTATCTGCAAAATACCCTGAGAATGGTGATTTATCGCTTTGAAGAGTTTCAAGATTTTACTCTGGTTGAGAAAAATATTCCCATCTGGCTGGGGGCTCCTTTTGAATCCAGCTTATTTGGCAGTAAGCCTATATTTGTGGAGGGTGAAAGCCCCTGGATAGATAGAGAGCCTTTAATAAAACGTTATCAGGATCTGGATCGGTTAGAATCTCCCGATTTTCACGAAAGTGGCCTCATGCCCTTAGCTCACCGGATGTACCATGAAATTGGTGAGTTAATGGGGGATGAATATACCGTTGTTTTCCCGGAATGGAGAATGGGACCTCTGGGGGTGGGTTGTGCCCTGAGGGGAATGCAAAATTTACTCCTCGATGTCTTACTAAAACCAGAATTTGTTCACAAGTTGATGCGGTTTATCACCGATGCTCGAAAGAAGTGGGTAAAAGAGAGAGCTAAATTCCTGGGCCAAAAAGTAGGTAAAGCTGATCTGGATGATGATGAGGTAAACTCCCCCTCCCTTTCTCCACAGCAATACGAGGAATTTATTCTTCCTTACGAGCAAGAAATCTGCCAGTTTCACGGGGGAATAGGATACTGGCACAGTTGTGGGGATACCACTAAATTGCTTAATTCAATCAGAAAAATTTCCCAGATTGATATGTTCCATATCGGACCCTGGACAGATCTGGAGCAAAGTAAAGAGGTTTTTGGTAAGGATACTGCTCTGGAAAAGTGCCTGATGCCGACCGCTGATGTTCAGCTGGCCTCGCAAAGCAAAATGGAGGCTAAACTAAATGAAATAAGAGGTATCCTGGATGGAACTTCGTATACCGTAAGAGCAGATGGACTGCAGGTCATAAATTCAGTGGAAGAAGATATAATGGTGATTAAAAAATGGACCAAGCTGGCCTGTAGAAAATTAAGGATTGAATAGCACCGTTGCTTTTTCCACCTGAGTTGACAAGATATTTTAGATTACGTAATTAGTTTAACCTTTTCGGGAAAAGTTCTCATAAAAGCGATGGCGTCTTCTCCCTTTAGAGGGGAATGGGCTATTGGCGCAGTTTGGATGCTTCCGTGTAATCTTGGTGAAAATAGAGGATAATAGATTCTTTTAGCAGAAACATTGGCTGAGGCATGAAATTTGAATTAGAAAAACTGAAAATAAGATAATATCAGGAGGTAGAAATGTTAGAGAAGAAAAGGGGAAAGGAACGGATAGTTTATTTAGACGGGAGATTTGTTCCAGAAAGTCAGGCAAAAATCTCCATATTTGATACGGCTTTCCATAATGCTTACATGGTTCATGAGGCAATCAGGACTTTCAATGGAAAGCTATTTAAACTTGAAGAGCATACAGCTCGTCTCTTTCGGTCATTGCGATGTGCCAGGATAGATGCCGCTATGGGCCCAAGTGAGATGAAGAAGATATCCTTGGAGGTTCTGGAGGCTAATCAACATTTACTTGGGGAAAATGATGACTACTGGATTTACCAGCATGTTTCAGCGGGAGTTGTACCTCAGTTTAGATACGAGGATCGGACCTACAAGGATTCCACGGTTATCATATACTGCTGGATGCTCCCTTTTAAAGCCTATGCCAGATATTATGAAGTAGGCGCCCATGCTATTACTCCCTGGGTTAGACGGATTTCTCCTCAGTGTGTTGATCCTAAGATAAAAACTTGCAGTCGGATGGATCTAAACTTAGGTACTAGAGAGGCAAAACTGATAGATCCGGACGGATACTGTCTCCTACTTGATGAGCAGACTAACGTAGCTGAAGGTGACGGATATAATTTTTTCATAGTAAGTAAAGGGGTATTGCGAACTCCAAGTCTTCGTAACGTTCTCGGTGGAATAAGTCGAGAAACGGTAATGGAGTTAGCTAAAGAAATGAAAATTTGTGTGGAAGAAACGGATATACAAACATACGATGTTTATAATGCTGATGAAGCTTTTTTCACCGCTACTAGCTACTGCATTTTACCAGTTACAAAATTTAACGGTATCCAGATTGGTCAAGGCAAACCTGGGCTATTAACTAAACGTTTGTTAGAAGCTTGGAGTAATAAAGTAGGCATCAATATAGTCAAACAGACATTGAGTCACCTGGAGGAAAAATAATCTTTGATGTTTTTCCCCTATATTCGTAATCCTCGTCTCTCTCAGCAGTTGGATAATTTAGCCAAGGAGCACAGTGTAACTGTGTTAGCTACGGGAGTAAACCCTGGTTTTGCAATGGACACACTCCCGCTTTTTCTTACAGGTGTTTGTCAGAAGGTGAAAAGTATTCACATAGAAAGAGTGGTTGATGCATCTACCCGACGCTTACCTCTACAAACGAAAATCGGAGTAGCGCTTACACCAGAAAAGTTCCAGGAAGGCGTTAAGAAGAAAAGAATTAGCCATGTTGGTTTGGCTGAATCGTTGGCCTATCTTGCCTGGAACTTAGGCTGGCAATTGGATAATGTAGAGGAGACTATAGATCCTGTCCTAGCAGGGAAAGATATATCAACTCAGTACTTTACCATTAAGAAAAATCAAGTTGTGGGGATAAAACAAATTGTCCGAGGTATCGACAAAGACAGGAATAAACTAATTCGTCTGGACCTACAAATGTACGTAGGTGCCAGGGATCCCCATGATTTAATATTAATTAAAGGAGAACCTGATCTTAGGGTGCGTATTAAAGGAGGAATCGCAGGCGATATAGCTACGGCAGCAATCCTGGCAAATTCCATTCCTCTAGTAATGAAGAAGCAAGCTGGATTGATAACTACGAAAGACTTGCCTCTCCTTAAATTACCGGCCACCTGCTCCCGAGGCTACTATTCCGTTGCCTCTAACTTAACGAGTGGTACTATTAATGGGGGCAGGTCAGCTAAGATGTGTTAACTAAAATTATTATTTGGCCACACTGGAGAATTCTCAAATTGACATCTGTTTCGCACCTGTTACAATGAATAGAAACAACGAGCATAGGAACAAGGATCGGATCAGCTATGGTAAACCCCGTTAGAGACAAAATCTCTAACGGGGTAAAACAGATTGTAAGACCCACAGAGGAAAGATAAAGACTAAAAAACAAAAGGAAAGGGAAGCAAATTTCGGTGAGTCTTCCACCAGCCTAGAAAGGAGAGTCAAAGGTGATAATTACCCAACAAAAACCATTTGAAGAAATAATCGGTTTTTTAGAAAGGTCTAATGCAGTTTTCATCTGTGGATGCAGTGAGTGCGCTACTCTCTGCAAGACCGGGGGAGAGGAAGAAGTAAAGCAGATGAAAAAAAGATTGGAAGAGACGGGGAAAAAGGGTTCCGGCTGGGTAGTATTAGATCCTGCCTGTAATATCCTGGAGAATAAAAAACATTTTCGGGAAAATAAAGCCCAGCTCTCTAAGGCTGACTCTATCCTGGTACTTGCCTGTGGTAATGGAGTCCAGGCAGTGAGTGAGTCCATAGATAAAATAGTCTATCCAGGAGTAAATACCCTCTTCTTAGGCGATATTATCCGTTTTGGGCAATTTGAGGAAAGATGTCAGCTTTGCGGGGAGTGTCTTCTGGATAAAACCGGAGGAATCTGTCCCATTTCTCGTTGTTCCAAGAGTCTACTTAATGGGCCCTGCGGAGGCTCTGAAAACGGAAAATGTGAAATTGATCCCGATATTGATTGTGCCTGGCAACTGATAATCGATCGCTTAAGTAAACAGGAGCAGATCGACAGATTAAAAGAGATAATTCCAGCTAAGGATTGGTCAACCTCCAGAGACGGAGGGCCAAGAAAACTTAATATACGTGAACCACACCACAAAAAGGCGGCTACTTCGAAAGAAAAGAAGACCGAAGAAGCTAAAACTCCGGTTTCCTCAGTAAAGGCCAATAGTAATCTAAGAAGAATACTAGACGGTGGTGAGTTCGCCGTGACTGGGGAACTCGGACCTCCCAAAGGAGCAGATGCCGAGGTAATTAAGAAAAAGGCTCTCTATTTTAAAGATTCTGTAGATGCAGTAAACATCACTGATAACCAAACAGCCATTGTCCGAATGTCCAGTATAGCCGCTGGTGTTATCCTTAGCCAGATGGATATAGAACCTGTCGTTCAAATGGTCTGCCGGGATAGAAACAGACTAGCTATCCAGAGCGACATCTTAGGAGCAGCAGCTCTGGGAATTAGAAATGTTCTTTGTCTTTCTGGAGACCATCAGAAATTTGGTAACCATCCCCAGGCAAAAAATGTCTATGACCTTGATGCTATTGGGCTCATTCAGGTTTTAAAAAGCATGCGGGATGAGAAAAAATTCCTCAGTGGTGATAGTTTAACCGTCTCACCTCAGCTTTACATCGGAGCAGTGGAAAATCCTTACGCAGATCCCTACGAGTTTAGAGCCATAAGATTAGCTAAAAAAATTGAAGCTGGCTGCGATTTTATTCAAACTCAAGGAGTCTTTAATGTGAAAAAATTTAGGGACTGGATGAAAATCGTAAGGGACAGTGGTTTAGACGGGAAAGTTCATATTTTAGCCGGTGTGATTCCCATAAAATCTGCCGGAATGGCCCGCTATATGAGAGATTATGTATCCGGAGTTAGCCTCCCTGATGAAATTGTAAGCAGAATGGAGGATGCCAAAGATCCAAAAGAGGAGGGTACCCGGATATGTGTGGAGATTATTGAACAATTAAAGGAAATCGAAGGCATTCACGGGATACATATCATGGCTGTCGCCTGGGAAAACATTATCCCGGTGATGGTAAAACAAGTAAAGCTATGGCCCCGCCCTAAAATTGAAAATATCAGAGCAAGCTAAGATATTAATGGCAGAAAGGCGAGTTCAACCCCAAGAGTTAATATCCAGAACAAAATCTTTATGGAGAAAGGAGTGAGATCAGTGTATCCAGAAAATCTAAAATACTTGGATACTCACCAATGGATTAAGGTGGAAGCGACCATTGGTAAGGTCGGAATTAGCTGGTACGGACAAGAACAGCTTGGTGAAATTTTGTTGGTTGAGCTACCCAAGGTCGGCGAGGAGATAACGCACAAGAAAACATTTGCTACACTTGAGTCGTCCAAAACAGCCTTCGAAGTTCCTTCACCGGTAAGTGGGAAAGTGATAGAAATCAATACTCAGCTTGAGGAGGACCCTTCCTTGATTAACAAAGATCCTTACGGACGCGGTTGGATGATAAAGCTCGAAATCTCCCATCCGCAAGAAATCGATTCTTTGCTCAACGCACAGGAATATAAAAAGTTAGTGGAACAATAGATTAGGAAAATTTATGAGTGTCGTAGTTGACTCGGAAAAAAAAGATAGAGCCTGTTATGTATTGAATATGGATCTCTTTATTCATTACCTTTCTCTTCGACTGCCAAATTACCGTGATAGGTACTTCAAAGGATTCCGGGCTTTACCATTCTTAACTATGGCAAAGAAGAGATGGGGCCCGGTAGACCGCCCAGTATTGCCGCTCAAGCCTATTTTTTGACCCTGACGAACATACTGTCCTCTCTTCACCAGCACCCGGGAAAGATGAGCATAATAACTACGGGAATTATCACCGCCTCGGATAACCACTAATTTTCCATATCCCTTGTTCCATCCCGTACCCCGATAGGTCACTACCACCCGACCACTGTGAGAAGCCCTTATCGGGGTCCCGGTATTCACAGCTATATCAATTCCCCGGTGATATTCCCTTCCTTTTTTACTAAAAGGGTTAGGCCTCCAGCCAAAACCCGAACTGATGCGTCCTCTCACAGGCCAGATAAAGGTGTAAAGTGGTTTTATAGCCGGGACGAAAATCTTTTGTCCTACCGGGATAAGGTGTGGGTTTTCAATCTGATTAATCTGCATAATTTCGTGCAAAGAGACATCATAGGTTCTAGCAATACGGCTCAGAGTTTGGCCGCGGGGAACCTGATAGACAAAGCCATCCATATTGTAAATCTTTAATTTCTGACCGGGATGGATGGGCTGCGAGGGAGAAAGATTATTAGCATGTACCACGGTACTAAGGTGTAGACCATGCTCCCTAGCTATACCCCAAAGGGTAGCTCCCGGTTTTACCACGTGGGTCTTGACCTCAAGTAGATTTTTTTTCTGAGCTTCATTTAGGCTTTGATTGGAACCGGTATCTGTATTTTTCTTTTCTGCTCTCTCTCTTTGCGGTAAACGCCGTTGGGTATCATCCGTAGATCCCAAATATCTTGTATCTTGGTTGCTGAGTGTGCTCGAATTCATTTGCCTATCAGCCGGATTTAATGATGGAGCTTGACCCTGAGGATGTCTCACCAGTACTTTGAAAGCTACCAAGACCAGCACTAAAGAAAGAAATCCTATGAAGCAAATTTTGAATTTTCCTCTCAGCAAATTTTTTAGGCAACTCATTATTTTCTCCTCCAGGAAATAAACTTCGATATTTGATTTCTCTAGCTTCCGTACCTGTAGGTTCCATTCTCAATATAACACAATGCTAATGAGTTGTCAAAAATGCGGAGGGAACCCAAAATTATAGGCTCTTTCGGCTACCGTCGTGCGTCTTGATTTATTCGTTTTTTCCTGATAAGATAATAGCGTCTGGACTCAAGATCACCCATGAGGTAGATTTATACATGAGGAGGCAAAAAATGACAGAATACATCCAGGTTTTAACCACTACAGAAAAAAGACAAGATGCTGAAAAAATTGCCAAAACTTTAGTAGAGAAAAGGTTAGCTGCTTGCATCCAGATTATGGGCCCGATGCTGAGCACCTATTGGTGGAAAAATCATGTTGAGACCGCGGAAGAATGGTTATGCATCATCAAGAGTAAATTAAAGCTCTATGAAGAACTCGAAAAATCAATTCGGCAAATCCATCCCTATGAGGTGCCTGAGATATTAGCCATACCTGTTATTGTGGGCAGTAAAGATTATCTAGGGTGGCTTGGTGGTGCAGTTAAGGAGATGTGATTTACCTTCTTTCCTATCAAATCATAGACGTTGCTCACCGCCAAAATCCTTCCTCTAAAGATCTCCCCCACCAGATACTTTTCCTGAAGAAGAGTCTTTCCATCAATCTCCGGGGCCTGAAACTGGCAATGTCCCTCTTTTTCCCTATCTACCAGAAGAGGATAGGTTTTATTTACCCTTTTTTGGTTGAGCTTTAGGGTTATCGACTGCTGGAGTTTCATAAGCAGTCTATATCTTTTCTTTTTAACTGGGGATGATATTTTAGGGGTGATGGAATAGGCCGGAGTACCCTTTTCAGGGGAATAGGTGAATGCTCCCAGCCAGTCAAATTTTAACCTTTCCACATCCTTCAAGAGTTTATCAAAATGCTTAGTTTTCTCTCCGGGAAAGCCAACGATAATGCTAGTACGTAAGACAATCTCGGGAATTTTTTCTCTTAAATTCTCAACCAGCCTTTCCGTGGCTTTGAATTTAGGACGTCTCATTAAGGCGAGGATCTCATCATGGGTGTGTTGTAGAGGAAGATCGATATACTTACAAATCTTCTCTGAGTTCGCTATTACCTTAATAAGTGAAGAAGTAAAATGCTCAGGATGAGCGTAGAGAAGTCGAATCCATTGGATCTTTTCTATCTTCTCCAGTCCTTCCAGTAATAACAAAAGAGACGATCTTTGGCCAAGATCCCAGCCGTAAAAGGTCGTATCCTGGGCTATCAAAATTAGCTCTCGGACTCCCAAATTGGCCAGAGCTTTTGCCTCTCTAAGAACATCTTCCACCGGTCTACTTCGATATTTTCCTCGCAAACTAGGAACAAGACAGTAAGAACAGCGATTAGAGCAACCTTCAGCTATCTTAAGGTAAGCATAAGAAGTAGGGGTAGTCAAAAGACGCGGAAAACTAGAGTTGTAAAGAAAGCAAGGCTCATTGACTGAATAAAGATGGTGCTTACCCTTAAAAAGATCAGTAAGAACTTTATCTATCCTGGGAAAGTCAGAGCTTCCCAGCAAGGCATCAACCTGAGGGTACTTGCGAAAAAGATTTCTTCCCTCAAGTTGAGGAAGACAGCCGCAGATAATGAGTTTCTGCGAAGATCTTTTTTGAGAGGAAATCTGCCATATCACTCTATCAGCTTCTCTTCTCGCTTTATCAATGAAAGAACAGGTATTAACCACCACAACATCTGCCTCTTCTGGTAAAGAGGTGAGAGAATAGCCCCTTTCTCCTAATCTTCCCAGAATCACCTCACTATCTACCAGGTTCTTGGGACACCCCAAAGAGATTAAATTTACCTTCATATAACCACTACTTTCAAGCCCTGATGGCAAGTCTTTCTCACTACGGCACGAATACCAGCATTCATTCCCGGATAGTCCCCTCCACTGGTTAAAACAGCAATTTTATCCAATTTTTTCTCCTCGGAACAGAGTCTCAGAGGCAAAGATTTGTCTAGTAAAATAGGTTCTCGCCTCATACTATATTACCTATCACCCGCTGTGTCAACTCTGGACGACTTGTAGAGCCAGATCCATAAAGGAAACTCAAAAAAAGGAATTCTTGCCAATCAGAGAAAATTGGTATAGTATTAAAAAGATGAAGATACTGAACCGCTATATTCTAAAGGAGATAAGTAGTGCTTTTATTTTTGGATTCATCTTCTTTAACTTCATATTGTTCATTGGCATCATATTTGATCTTACCGAGCTCATCTTCATTGAAAATGTTCCTCTGGTAGATGTGGGTAAATTGGTAATATTTAAGGTTCCCTCTTTCTTTGACATCGTTATCCCCGTCTCGCTCCTATTCGCCAGTTTACTCAGTTTTGGGCGACTCAGCTCTGAAGGAGAAATAATCGCTATGAGGAGCTCAGGGATAAGTTTATTCCATATAACGGGATTGCTGCTATTGTTCGCCTTTTCCTTAACCTTAGGATCTCTTTTGTTTTCTTTCTCTCTTACTCCCTGGTGTAACCAATATTATAAAAAGACATACCAAAAGATAATCTTTCAAAGACCTACCATCCAGGTTAAAGAAAGAATAATTACCAATCTTAAAGAGAGAAGACTTTACACTTATCACATTGATCCAAAAAATTACCAGATGCAGGAAATCGTTCTTTATGAATTTCCCTCCGACGGAAACTATATCTTTCCCCAAATTACTCTGGCTCAGCAGGGAAAATTCGAAGAGGAGATCTTAAAACTGGAAAAAGTAACCTTCTATCGTTTTGGAAATAATTACCGAATCTATCGAAGGGGAAGATTTGATTCTCAGACCGTTTATCTGACCTCCAGAGTTCCAGAGAAAGCCGCAGAGAAAAGAGCTATCAGCGAGTTGAACCTATGGCAAATAGGTCAGAAATTGAGTTCGGAAAAAACTAAGCCTAAACCCGATGAAGAGAAAATAAGGAAGCTAGCCGTCGATTTCCACGGTCGAATAGCCATCCCTCTAGCTACTTTCTTAATGGGTCTGATTGCTGTTCCCCTGGCAATAAAGATAAAAAGGGGAGAGAAATCCATCAGTCTGGGAATAAGCCTCATCATAACTGTGGCCTATTATGTCCTTTTTATGGCAGGAAGGTTTTTAGGAAGGGGAGGACTTTTGCCCCCTTATCTTGCTATGTGGCTGCCCAACATATTGTTAAGTGCAGCCGGCATCTGGTTAAGTACGAGGCTTACCGAGGTATAAAGCTCTCATGAGAATCTTGGACAAATTTTTGAGTAAGGAATATCTAAGATTATATTTCGTTTTTATTTTCTTTTTTATCGCAATTTTTCTTCTCACTGATTTTTTTACCTCTATACATAATTTAAAAAAAGGAGCTAAAATCTGGGATGTAATTCAATATTACTTTTTACAGATCCCATATTTATTCAATTTCCTCAGTCCCATGGCGGTCATTGTCTCCACCCTTTTTCTCATTACCCATTTAACTGGAACTCATCAGATTCAGGCTACACAAATTGCCGGAATATCTTTCAAAAGAACTGCTCTTCCTCTCTTAACTATAGGCCTCATCATTGGCTTCGTGGTAATTTTTGCAGACCAGACTTTAATCTTCAAAGCAAATGTGACTGCCGAGAAGCTTAAGCAAGAAAACTTTTTGGGTCCTCCACGAAAAAAGGTACAAAAGAACATCTTTATTCATGTTCCTCCTTCCTACTTATTTTACATAAGATCATTTAATTCTGAGGCGGGAAGGATGGAAAATGTGTTCATATATGAAAAATCAACCCCTGGTACCGTTATTTTGGCCAAGGAAGGAAAATGGACGGGTAAGGAATGGATCTTATACCAGGGAATGAGATACCGATTAAATGAGAAAATGGAGGGAATACCATTTGCGGAAAAGACTCTACATCTGGATAGAAAACCTAGCTACTTCACCAGAAAATATTTTCCTCCCGAGAAAATGAACATAGCAGAACTGCAAAGGTACATAAGTGAATACCGCAAAAGCGGATTCAAGACCCTTGATTTGGAAACAGAGCTAAACTTTAAGATTTCTTATCCCTTTACCAATTTTATTCTTCTTTTTTTGGGTATTCCAGTGGGATTGGTCTTGAGAAAGGGAGGAAGAGGAGCCAGCTTTGCCCTCGGTCTTCTCATAAGCTTTGCTTATTATGAGGCAATGGCTTTGCTTAAAACCCTGGGAGAAAACGGGATCGTCTCTCCTTTCTTAGCCGCTTGGGCTCCTAACTTGATTTTTTTAGCGGGAGGAATTTATCTATTCACCCGCGTAGAGTAGAAAATCACTTAAGATTTTGAGTAAAAGTCCCGAAGATATCGGCGAATATCATCAAGGACGGGAGGATGCACCCGAAAAATTTCTATATCAGAGGGAAATTCAATGCTATTGTTCTCCCTGATAAAGATAATCCCGCTTTCGTTTTCTTTGAGTGTTTCATTTATTCTTTTGGCAACGAACTCATCTCTCTTTTGCATGGCCTCTACATAAAATTGGGAGACTTTGCTGAGAGCCTTCTCACTCTGAAGATTTGCGGTCAGACATCTGATCCAGTCCATGCTCTCCCTGACTAGATTCATATCTTCTGTAGCTTGGAGCTCAGCACCTTTCTCCACATATCTTTTGACAATCCTGTAGCTCTTACCATTTAACTTCTTAATTCTCTTAAGACCCTTTTCTCCTTTCTCATTGATCAACTCGTGATATATCTTGTGGATCTTTCCAACCTTGCTCCCTAGATCGTCCAGACGGAGGCTCACTTCCTTCCAGTAAGCTTCAAGCTTCGCCGGATAATCCTTAGGTAACCCTTTTTCGTGGGATTCTGCTATAGGTAAAAGGGGGACAAGATAGAGCTTTTTTCCAGGCTTTTTGAAATGCTCCACAGGAAGTTTTTCTATCCTCCCTATAGCCTTCTTGACCATCTCAATCACCCCCTGTTTTTCTCCAATTTTTTTCTCACCATCCCCCAATCAATTCATTTCTCATTGCCCGATCCCCTCCAGAGTTGACCCTTCAAAAAACCTGCAGGTCATTTTCTCCTCAGCAATCTCCTCTCGATCGATTAAATCATCACCGGTGACTGGTTTTCCATAAGCGAATAGCTCTTTCACTAGCAACCTCACTACCAGTTAGATTTGTTTTAAATTTAGCTTGCTATCTTTACTTTTATTTAACTTCCTTAGCTCACAAAGTATCTCTTTAAGAAGTAAGAGAGAATTGGTATTTCACCAGATCCTTTCCTTGCCGCAGATCAACGAGCCTCCCTGTCACCTTGCCTTTATCAAAGTCAACTACGACAAAGCTTGGAGGAAAGCCTTTTTTGTCTTCTTTTTGCAGGTGGCCAGGATTCACCCACAAGACTCCATTCTTTTCCTTTATCTCAGGGACATGAGTATGGCCGTAGAGAATCACCTTTATTCTCTCGCAGTCTATTAACTCCTGCGGTGAAAGCTCACCCGGTGGGTCATTTTTGTGAGGGGTGGGAGCATGAGTGATAAGAGTTTTCACTCCACCAAATTCCCTCACCAGACGATTGGGTGTCTGAGGGTCCTGATAATAGGTGCTGAAAACCCCGGGAATTTTCACTACTTCAACCGGAAACTCCTCTAGAACCTTAGCATCATCGTAATCGTCTCCCAGATGTATAATGGCTTGTACCTTTTCTTCAATGAGCTTGCGAGCGGCTGACTTCAGATTATCCAGATTTTTATGACTGTCACTTACCACACCCATTCTCATATTCGCACTCCTTGGCTTTTGACCTATTTTTAAAAATTCATTTTTCAATCTGACTCTTCAAGACCCTTTTCTCCTTTCTCATTGATCAACTCGTGATATATCTTGTGGATCTTTCCAACCTTGCTTCCTAGATCGTCCAGACGGAGGCTCACTTCCTTCCAGTAAGCTTCAAGCTTTGCCGGATAATCCTTAGGTAACCCTTTTTCGTGGGATTCTGTTACAGGTAAAAGGGGGACAAGATAGAGTTTTCTTCCTAGGGAGCTTAACACATTTTCCATTTAATACAAACGCCCAATTTATTTCCAATATCCTATGCTATGAAGATAATACTCGGCAGTATATTCTCCCACCTGACTAAACCGTTGGGTCAATTTTCTAATTGCTTCTTTATCTCCCATACCTTTTAATGATCTTAAGAAGTTTGAAAAAGACCCGGCCTCTTGTATCGTGTTCTGAAACTCCCTGGCATCCTCTATAATTGCTTTAACCTTATTTTTGTTCTTTATTACTCCCTCTCTTTTGAAGAGTTCGTTCACTGTCGCTTTTGCTAGTCTTTTGATATCGAAATTATAAAATCCTTTCTTGAGTGTAGACCAATTTTTTCTAACCATCCCCCAACCAAGTCCAGCTTGTAATACACATAAACAAAGGACTTCAAAATATTGCTGGTCAGATTTTGGCCGAATGCCTGGTCTGCACCTGCTTTTTTCTTCCTTGGCAAAAGTACATTCCCAAGGCGCTCTATGTTCTCTACTGCTTTCATTCATACTTATTGAAATGCGTTTCTTCCTAAATTTCTTGGCAAGGGGCCCAATTTCACTCAACTTTCTTCCCTCTTAAACCTCAACCTTTAATCCTTTGAGTCAACTTTTTAGCAAAATCTAGAACCCCTAGCGCATCTTCCTTCGCTTTCTTCGCTTCCTCCAAGGTATAATCTTTCTCAAAATAAAAGGAAGGGGCATCTTCAAAAGAGCCTTCAAGCTGATTTCAACTACCTCTTGAGCCCGCCTCACTACAAGATTGGGAAGATTTCTCTCAAAGACATTGGTTAGCTCCCGGGAAATGCCTTCCGCCTGGCTAAGCAGTTTTTCTCCTCTTTGGAAATTATTCAAATCTCAATCACCTCTTTGGGCTTCCAATCAGGCTTCAGATCCCAATAATATGAACCGTCCGGAAGAGAAACTTTTTTTGCTCCTAGCTCCTGGAGTCTTTTTTTAAAAGAGAAGAGTCTCTTCTCCAGAATGCCGTCATGATCATATAAAATAATTCCATGGTCAAGAACATCTAAGAGTATGAGCGGATTTTTCTCCAGTTCCTTCTCGCCTAAAAATACTGGATAAGGGTCTGGTAAAAATCCATCTTTTTTCAGTCTTTTGTATTCCTTGTCTTTTTCCAGATCCCTGAGAACCTTCAAGAATCTCTCCATAGGCCGATAACCACAAGATTGATGAACGATCAAAAGATCTATATCACTTTGAGGCAAAGCTTCATTCCTCGCCACCGATCCAAAAAGTGCGCAGGACAAAAAATCCTCTCCAAAATGAAATTTAAGAAGTTCCACTATATTATCCAGTAAGACTTTGTAGGTATCATATCCTATCACAATTTAACCTCTTTCTTCTTTACTAAGATAATCCACCTTAATCCTCCCTACCCTACCGGTCATTTTCCGCTACTTTCCTGTGGAAATAGTCACGGCCGAAAAAATATTAGATTTATCTTATATTTTGCCCTCGCTATCTTTACTTTTATTTAACTTCCTTAGCTCACAAAGTATCTCTCTGAGAAGCAGGAGAGTGAGACGACGATATTCGATCTCGCTTGATAACTTGGCCCACTTTCGTGGATTAGCCTCAGGTATGTAATCTTCCAGTACCTCAAGAATGTCCTTCATATTCCATCACTCCTTTGCTTGACCATAGCAAGAGCCCTATATTTTCAGGGGTTAGGCCACAAAAACTATCCCTACAGAAATGGCGCAAGGTATAGATTCAGGATCAACATCTTTATGCGCTACTGGATAGATTCCCCAGCCTACCAGACTCACTAAACGGTAAACATCAATCCCTACCGCCTCCATGGAAGGCCTTGCCTTCAAAGGGAAACGACATCGGCCACTGTCCAGGAATTGACAGATTCGACCCCCACAAAGAGCGGTCTTACATCCTCCCGCAGCAAAACCAGCCGCAAAATAATACCCGTCATTAAAAGCTAGAGCCTCAACTCCAGAGACTATACGATGCGTTTTACCCTGGTGGGCCATATGAGCCTTATACCACTTCTCATCGTCCACAAAATCCTCAGCCGGCAAAACATCATTCTTTACCATTATAGCATAACTATATTTTTCTAATATCCTTCGCATCTGGTGCGGCTCGGGGGTATAGGGAGGACAATTAGGCGTTTCCCCGTATAAGTGGCAGCGAGGAACAAGACATTTCAGCCTCACCCGTGGGTCTACCACAACTTGCCTGGCAGGGATAATTCTGGCATCGGTTGCTCCTAACTGAAGAGATTTTTCTTGATAAAGATCAAGATCTTTTTTCAAAATCTTTTCCGGGGTATCTAGTTTTATTCTCCTGGCTCTAATCTTACCCATTATTTGCTTCTCTTCAACCTGATTCTTAAGATTGACAACTCTGACCAAAAACTTGCCGAAGCTTTTTTGAAAGAACCTCACTACTTATAGAAATTAAGGAGAGAAACGGATTTATTTTTCAACCTGACTCTCAAGAAGTTCAAGATAAGAGTTCCTGGTGAGTTTTCTTTTTTCTATACCTAACTTTTGCAAAAGCTCGAACATCTTTTCTTTATGCTTCCAGGAGGTTCCTTCCAGCTCCATAAAATTGCCTAATCCTTTTACTTCATCCAGATAAATTCTCAGATCTTCCCACTGATAAAAACTCCTCCATTTCTCCACTTCTCTTATGGGGGAAAACCCCAAATTTTTTAAAAGGTTAAATGCCCCCTTCTCTACCCTTATCTGAATCTCTTTTCTGGTTTTCGTCTCCGGATCAAGCTTTTCTCCTTTGTAAGTTAAAAAATAGTTATCTTCAACTTTCCGCATTCTCAAGGCTTCATCAGATTTTTTAAAATCATGACAGGGATGTCTGAAATAGACATCCTTTTGATGGGTTCGGTTGATAAATTCTGCCCCTAACTCACCTAACCTCTTTTTCATTGGTTCAATCTCTATCTTTGCCTTGATCTCCACCTCCAGCATCTTAAGACCCCTTAATACTATTACTTAAAAGAAAGTCTAGTCGGTATTCTTCAAATCCTTATTTTTAGAAATATTCAACAATATCCCCACCGCTGTCAGACACACTATCAAGGAAGAGCCTCCATAGCTAATGAAAGGCAGAGTAGCTCCAGTTGTGGGAAGAATTACTGTGGCTACACCCATATTGACAATGGCCTGAACGAGAATAAGACAGGTTAGTCCGAGAGCCAGAAGCTTACCCAGACCATCCGGTGCTTTTCTAGCAATTCTAAGACCACGCAGGGCTACCACAAAAAATAAAGCTATAATGATGCTGGTTCCAATAAAACCGAGTTCCTCTCCAATTACGGCGAAAATAGAATCGGTGTGGGGAGCAGGAAGATAGAAAAGTTTTTCTTTTCCCTGACCTGGTCCCAGACCCCACAGGCCCCCTGAGCCAATAGAGATCTTCAAATGCCGGGGATGAAAACCTATTCCCTGAGGGTCCAGTCCCGGGCGAAGAAATCCGAGTATCCTGATTTTCTGATAGCCTATCTTGAATATGGAGAAAGAGAGAGGTATCAAAGCTAGAATCACAGTGTAGGCAAGGTGAGAAATTCTGGCACCTCCGGCGTAGAGAAGAATAAAGGCTAGTACGGCTATAATTAAAGCCGATCCTAGATCCGGCTCTATCATCACCAGAACAGAAATGACTCCCAGGGTAATAAAATAGGGTAGAGAGCCACTAATGTAACTTTGCATCTTTTCTTTCTTTCTTACCAGAGAAAAGGCAAGATAGATGATGAGACCCAGTTTGGTAAACTCACTGGGAGTGAAAGTGATAGGGCCAAGGCCGATCAAGCGGTGTACACCACGGGTGGGTTTACCTATACCGGGTATGAAGACAGCACAAAGTAAAATTATAATAAAAAGAGGAAGGAATCTCGATATGATCTGATATTTCTGATAATTAAACCTGCTGGCCAGCCAGAGGAAGATAAAACCCGGTCCCAGCCACAGCAGTTGACGCTTGAGAAAATAATAAAGATCACCTTTATGATAAATATAGGCATAGGCTGCACTAGCACTAAAAAGTTCCATCAGCCCTATACCTACGAGTATCAACGTAGCAACCAGTAAAGGATAATCAAAATCTTCCCCAGCTTTCAATTTATGAGCCTAACTTTCTCACCTCCTCTTTAAAAACCTTTCCTCTCTCCTCATAATTCTTAAACTGATCAAAACTGGCACAAGCAGGCGAAAGCAGAACACAATCACCTTTTTGAGCTTTATTAAAAGCCTCTCTTACTGCATCTCTCATATTTTCTACTTCGGAGAGTAGACAGATGGTATTTAACTGAGCTTTAATTACCCTTTTAGCCTCCCCCAGCAAGATTACCCTCTTGACCCTTTCCTTTATGGCATTTCTAAGATAAAAGAAATTGGCTCCCTTATCCTTTCCTCCCATAATGAGAATGATTGGCTGCGCGATGGACTCAAGGCAGCTCTTCACTGCCCCCTCGTTAGTGGCCTTAGAATCATTTATAAAATCCACTCCTCTTATCCTGGCCACCGGCTCACAGCGATGAGGCAGTCCTTTAAACTCCAGCAAAGCCTCTCTCACCGCTTCTCTCTCTAATCGATAAAGAGAGGCGATAGCTATGGCAGAGAGAATATTTTCCAGATTATGAGACCCGGTAAAACTAATCTCGTCCCTGGAAACAACCACTTCCTCTCCCTCAAACTTTCTCATTATGTGAGGTCCCTTAAGGAAAACTCCTCTTTCCAACCTCTCTTTTTGACTGAAAAAGATAACCTCTGCTCTGGTTTTTCTCCTTAAAGGGTAGACACGAGGATCGTCTCTATTTAATATGGTATAACCATCTGATTCCTGATTGGTGAGGATGCGACTTTTAAGCCAAATATATTGTTCAAGATCTGGATGTCTATCCAGATGATCGGGGGAGATATTGAGAATACAGGATATAAAAGGCGAAAACTTCTTAATAGTTTCCAATTGGAAACTACTTACCTCTGTTACAATTATTTTCCCGGGTCTTCTAACAACCTCAGAAAGAGGTATCCCTATGTTACCTGCTATCTGAACATCTTTGTAAGCTTTTTTCAGTATCTTCTCTGTGAGGACAGTGGTGGTGGTCTTTCCATTGGTACCCGTAATAGCAATAAGAGATCTATCTGGTAAAAAGCGGTAAGCTAGCTCTAACTCTCCCATTATAGGAATATGTAGCTTTTCTGCCTGGCGAAGCAGGGGAATATCAAGAGGAATCCCAGGAGAAAGAACAATTAACTGGTGTCCGGGAAGGATTTCCAACGGGTGTGAGCCCAGGATTACCTTAATCCCATTTCTTTCAAACTCTCTGGCTCTAGCTCTCATCTCTTTACTATCTTCTAATTCATTAATGGTTACCTTTGCTCCCTTGTCCTTTAATAGACGGGTTGCTCCCATACCGCTGATTCCCATGCCCAGCACCAGTACTTTTTTACCTTTGAGCATCATGGGCTTCACCACCTCAGGCTGCTTAATCCTGCCAGAGCCAGAAGAAAAGCTAAAATCCAGAAACGGACGACAATCTTAGGCTCCTCTACTCCTTTAAGCTCATAATGATGATGGATGGGACTCATTCTCAGGATACGCCTCCCAGTTAGTCGGAAGGAAATAACCTGCGATATTACAGATAAAGCCTCCAGCACAAAGACTCCTCCAATGAGAAGAAGCAGTATTTCTCTTTTTATCAAGATTGCGGTCATAGCCAGAGCTCCTCCTAGAAATTGGGCTCCTGTTTCTCCCATAAATACTTTAGCCGGGTAGCGATTGTACCATAGAAATCCCAGAGTCGCCCCCAGAAGTGCTGCCCAGAAGACCATCATCTCTTCTGCTCCAGGAACATGGTGAGTATTTACATAGCCATGAAAATAGGTAGCTCCCGCCACGTAGGCTAGAACACCGTAAGCTATCCCGGCGAACAGCATACAGCCGGCGACTAATCCATCCAGCCCATCGGTAATGTTAACGCTAATGGGAACACACATCAGGATGAGCACAATCAAAGGAATGTAGCCCCACCCCAGGGCTAGACTGGCTCCGGTAAATGGAATGTAAAGATGAGTATCAAAAAAAGGCTGATAATAAAGAAAAAGGGCAACCGCCAGAGCCGGAATCAACTGAATGACCAATTTGGTTCTAATCCTAAGACCCCGGGAGCTCTTTTTTAATATTTTAATCTCATCATCCCAGAATCCTATCAATCCCAGAAAAAGCGAAACAAAGAGAATAAGAAGAATTAGCTTATTGGTAAAATTGCCAAAGACAAGAAGGCTTAAAAGAAGGGCAACTATGATGAAAATCCCTCCTGCTACCGGAATACCCCTTTTTTCGCGATGAGTGGAAGGAGTAAACCTGCGAACGTAATCAACCCATCCTGCCTCTTTGAATTTCTTTATACATATCTTACCCCCCAACAGGCTCAAAGCAAGGGAAAGTAAAGCTGTGGCTGCGATACGCACCCATAGAGAAGAAATCAGGTAGAAGGGCATAACTTCATCCTTAATCTATCAATGATTTCCTCCATCCTCATCTCTCTTGAGCCCTTAACCAAAAGACAATCATTTTCCCTGAGGAAAGTGAGTAATTTCTCAATCAGGCTTTTCTTATCTCGGAAGAAGAAAGCTTCTTCTATCCCAGCTTTTTTTGCCCCGGCAACTGTCTTATGAGAGTATTTCCCCAGAGTGAACAAAGCCTGGATGTTTAACTCCCCCATCAGGCTTCCTATTTTATAATGAAAAAATTCTGCCGCGCCTCCTAACTCCAACATATCTCCCAAGACAACTATTTTCCGACCCCCTCTAATTTCCTTCAGCAGTTTCAAAGTCTGTTCCATAGACTCCGGATTTGCATTATAAGAATCATCAATTACTTTATATTTGCCCAATAGATATATCTGGGAATGCATGGAAGGAAGTTGAAAGTTTGACAGAGCTCGAGCCATAGTAGATAGAGGAACTCCCAGAATGAGAGCTACTGCGCAGGCAGCCAGGGCATTAGACACATTATATTCTCCAGGAATGGTCAGATGAATGGGAATCTTCCCTTTCCTGGAAATCAGGGTAAATTCCATGGCCTCCTGTTGGTTCTGGATGCCATCTGCTCCCACGTCAGATCCTTGCCCAATCCCAAAGGTGATTACCTTACATCTAGCTCTTGAGGCCAGTTCGGGAGTCCATTCACTATCATTGTTCAAAACTAGGCAATTGGTGGGATCCCTATTTAGCAGAGGAATAAGTTCTGCCTTGGCTTCTTTAATTTCCTCCAGACTTCCCAGAAATCCCACATGAGAGTGATGGATGTTACTAATCACCCCAATGTGAGGTTCAACAATCTCAGCCAGGCGCTGGATCTCTCCTCTGGAATTCATCCCCATTTCAAAAACTCCTAATCTATGGGAGGAGGAAAGCTTAAGCAAGGAGAGGGGAACTCCAATTTGATTATTAAAATTTCCTTCGGATTTCAAAACCGGATATTGCTGGGATAGAATCTGCCAGATCATTTCCTTAACTGTAGTTTTGCCATTACTACCTGTTACTGCTATGAGAGGCAGGGAGAGTCTCCTCTGATGGTATCTGGCCAGTTCCTGTAAAGCTTGGAGGGTGTCTTTTACCTCTACCAGAAAAAAATCTCCGCCAGGAGGATAAATTGGCTCAGAGACAATGGCTCCACAGGCTCCTCTTTCGCGAGATTCCTCGACAAATTGGTGCCCATCGAACTTCTTACCCACAAGAGCAACAAAGAGATCCCCCTTTTGAAGATTTCGGGTATCGGTGCAGATTTGATGAGGTGAGATGGAGGAGATGTCAGGGATTTTTCCTGTCAGTCTACCCTGGGTAGCTTTCACTATCTCCCGGATGGAAAAGTTATCCTCCATTGGCTTTCTCTACTCTTTTGACCATCTAAAATCATAGTTTCATCATATCATATTATTCTCTCCCAAGCAAATCTTGCACTACTTTCCTGTCCTCAAACTCTACTACCTTATCTTTGAAAATTTGAAATTTTTCATGCCCTTTGCCTGCAATAAGAAGGGTGTCTTCCGTTCTCATTCTTTCTAGAGCTTCCTGTATGGCTTCTCTGCGGTCGACTATAACCAAATAATCTCTTTCTCTTTTTCCTCCAGCCTCCTTTACTCCCTTTTCAATCTGGACAATAATCTCTTCGGGGTCCTCGCTCCTGGGGTTATCGGAAGTAACAATTGAATAGTCGGCCAATTTAAGGGCTACTTTGCCCATAAGGGGACGTTTTTGCCTATCTCTATCGCCGCCACAGCCAAATACCACCAACAACCTCCCCTTAACGACTCCCCGTAGAGCTTGTAATACTTTCTCCAGACCATCTGCGGTATGAGCGTAATCCACAAAAACTCTGAAGCCCTGCGAATTTTCAGTAGGTTCAAGTCTGCCGGGGACCCTCCTTAAAGACTCAAGCCCCTCTTTGATCAGAGCAAAAGGAATTTCTTCTCCCCTCGCCACTGAGGCAGCGGCCAGAGCATTGTAAACGTTATGAATACCTAGAAGAGATAGATTTATCTTATCAATGCTGTCAGCTTCCAAGATAAAATGGACACCGTTAGAGCTGACTTCTAAAACCTTTCCCCGGACATCAGCCTCTTTGGTAATCCCATAGGTAATTATCTGGCAAGGAGTCTCAGCCATGATATAACTTGCCACAGGATCATCCACATTAACTACGGCTCCTTTAGGTGGCTTTTTTGGGGGGAGATTGCCCAGTGATTTAAACAAGGAGACTTTGGCTTCCAAATACTCATCAAGGTTTTTATGAAAATCGAGGTGCTCCGGAGAAAAATTGGTGAATACAGCCCAATCAAATTCTACCCCCTCAACCCTGTGAAGAACGAGGGCATGGGAGGAGACTTCCATCACGACATAGTCAAGATGGTCATCCACCATTGCCCTGATCATTCGCTGCGCATCCTCTGACTCGGGGGTAGTGATGGAAGAGAAAGAAGAAAATCCCCTTCCCAGGGTGTAATCGATGGTTGATATCTTCCCAACCCTATAGCCACATCGTTTGAGAATAGACTCGATGAGGTAAGCGGTAGTAGTTTTACCATTGGTCCCAGTAATTCCAATCACGCGTATCTGTCCCGAAGGAAACTCATAAAAACGATTAGAGATCTGAGCTAATGCCACCCTTGAGGAAGGAACTCTGACTGAAACGATTTTTGGGAAGGGGATTTGGATTTCTTTTTCTACTATTACTGCCTTAGCTCCTTTTTCTATAGCCTCAAGAATAAAGTCGTGGCCATCCTCCTTGAAGCCAGAAATAGCGACAAACAAGAAGTCCGGCTGGATCTTTCTCGAATCGTAGGCTACTCCCTCTATTTCCAAATCGGGATTGCCAGCTATTTTCTCTACATCTATCTCGGTGATAAGTTCTCTTAAATTCATGGATTACTCTTTGTCCCGTATGGTAATTTTGGTCAAGAAGTATCTCGGCACTCTTCCCCTTCGTCGCTGTATATCGACTTTGGATTGTTTCTGCTCGTCATCTCGTCTCGGGAAAGACGTGAAACTCGTCGCTCCGCTCCTCAGACATCACGTCTTTCTTCTTCCTCAACTCCAAGACTCATTAAGGTGGCTGATATAAGGCTCCTGCGGGGAAAGTCCCTCGATACGCGTATAAATCTTCTCAATACTTTCCTGAAGAAACCAACGTACCGTTTCTCTCCAGCTCATTTCTCCGTATAATCAGCCGGGCTCGTTCGGTAGCCATCTCATTTATCTTCCTTCTCAGTTCACTGCGCTCCATTTTTAGTAGTTTGATTTTGGCTACAAAAAAATCTAATCTTTCCCGGTAGTTTTCTAAAGCTAGATTAGTGTTCTGAATCTCTATCCTCAGTCTCTCTACTTTTTGACTAATTCCCTCTATTTCTTTATTCCTTATCTCAGCAAGTATCTCATCTCGAGCTTCTATTATTTTAACGGCAGGATTTCTACCAATTTTTTCAGTAGCTCTGAACCCCTCGAAAAAGGCCGGCCGTAGTTCCGATCCACCGTATTGCTTTGAAGTTTTCAGCTTTGTTTTCGGCATTTTTAACCCCCCTCTTTTGAAGTAAGAAATTGTTCCACCCTATTTCTTAATCACCCCAATTCTTGAAACTTTGATACTTTAAAATAGCCTGCTCAGTTCTTTGTAGGAGAAATAACCTTAGATAGGTCACTCAGCCACGACCTATTCAGATTAGCCGCTGCTGAGGAAAAAAGCGAGGTTAGATCCCTCTTCAGGTTCCTTTTAGGAGAGGGTAACTTCTCTTTTGCCTGGATCAACTCTTCCTTTTGAGGTAAGATATTTAAGTAAGGTAGGACTCTTTTCATTATTCTTCTAAAAAGAGGTGCCGCCACCTCTCCTCCATAATATGCCCCCGTAGGCTCCTTAATTATCACAATTCCAGCGATTCTAGGTGAGTCTACGGGGGCAAAACCCATAAAGGAGGCAATATACTTATTGGGAAGGTATCCCCTTTCATTAGATGCAGGGATCTGTGCCGTCCCTGTCTTTCCTCCGAGAGAATATCCGGTGACCTTTGCCCTTTTTCCCGTTCCCTCTTCTACAACCCCTTCCAAAAGTGATTTTATCGTTTGAGATAAAGACTCAGAGCTCACTCTTCTTATCACCAAAGGTCGGTTCTCCTTAATTATCTTACCATCCGAGCTAGACACGTATTTAACCACGTAAGGTCTTAGAAGTTTTCCTCCATTTATGAGAGCACTCAAAGCGGTAACCATCTGAACAGGAGTGACTGCAATTCCCTGACCGATAGAGATAGCGGGTAGATCGGTAAGCGACCAATCCGAAGGAGATCTAACAATTCCTTTGCCTTCTCCGGGAAGATCTACTCCGGTTCGGTTTCCGAAGCCGAAAAGACGAATGTACTTATGGAATTTCTCCTTTTTCATCCTGCTTGCTAACTCGATTACCCCAACGTTTGAGGAATTTTCAAAAATCTCGGTAACACTTAGGTCTCGATCGAAATTCTTCCAGTCATGAAATAGGTGATTAGCAACCCTGACTGATTCCCCACAATAAATCTTCTCATTTAGATCTGTCAGTCCCTCTTGCAATAAAGCACTCGCAGTAAAGGATTTAAAAGATGAACCAGGCTCATAAAGGGATTGAACTACCCTATTCTTTCTAGTGAAGGGTGAATAATCGGAGTAGTGATTAGGATCATAATCAGGTTTATTGGCTAGAGCGAGAATCTCACCCGTTTGAGGATCCATAAACAAGGCCTCCACGGATTTGGCTTTGGTTTTCTTGAGAGTAAGAGATAATTCTTGTTCTACCATGGACTGGATGACATTGTCTAAGGTCAAGACCAAGTTCTTACCAGGAACCAGAGCCTGAAGAGTATCTTTAGCAAAGGGAATTTCGTAACCCAAAGCATCTTCTCTTATCCAGAAATGACCCGTCTCTCCTTGTAGTTCACTGTTATAAGAAAGCTCTACCCCGGCCAATCCCTGATTGTCCACTCCAGCAAATCCTAAAAGAGAAGAGGCCAGTTCCCCCTGAGGGTAAAATCTCTTACTTTCCTCCACAAATCCTATCCCTTTGAGACCCAGTGCTTCAATTCTTTTTTTCTGGGCCAGGGAGAGCTTTCTTTTTAGCCAAACAAAGACCTTCTTCTGTCTCAATTTCTTTGTCAAGCTGGAAACCTTCATCCTTACGATGGGAGAAAGTTTCCCGGCTACTTTCTTAGAATGGGAAATCTTTCCCGGGCGAGCATAAAGAGAATAGGAAGGGATATTAACGGCTAGCTTTCCCAGGTTTCGGTCATAAATTGATCCTCTTTTTGGAGAAATCTTTATTGATTTTGTCTGTCCCTTGCTCGCTTGCCGGAAAAACTTCTGGTGGTTTAGAATCTGCAGGTCATATAAACGGCCTTCCAGAATAATTAGAGCCATAAAGAGAAGAAAAAAGGGTAAATAGATGCGAGCTCGGCAATCTCTTTTTCTAGCCACGAAGATCTCCTTGGAGGACTTTTTAATCCCGGGGCGAATCTTTCCTAATAAATCTCACTTCCTCGGGTTCCCCTAACTTTAGCCTCTCTCGAGCATAAACCTCCAGTCTTCTCAAAGATAAGGAGGTCGAAATTTTTCTTTTTAAGACCGCATTCTCTTTCTCCACATTTTTTATCTTACTTTGAAGTCTTTGCACGGTGTAGCTATTCCTGATCAATTCCATGTGCTTGTAAACCTCCATCCCTGCCAATCCCAAAATAAAAATGAGGATTAGTAAAAACCACCTCAATTTTATAGCCTTTCCGCTGCCCTTAGCCGAGCCGAACGAGCACTCGGGTTGGCTAGAATCTCATTTGATGATGGCTTGACTACCTTTTTGGTCAGGATCTTCAGCCTATTCTTTTTTCCTTCGCTGAATTCCCTTTTAACTATTCTGTCTTCCAGAGAATGATAGCTAATCACACAGACTCTTCCTCCAGGTCGCAGCCACTCAAAACTGAGGGGAAGAGCTATCTTTATATTTTCAAGCTCTTGATTTACTTTGATTCGTAAAGCTTGAAAAATCTTGGTAGCAAAATGTATCTTTCTTTTTTTCCGAACCTCAGCCGGAATAGCTTTTCTTACCACTTCTACCAGATCCCAGGTGGTCTTGAGGGAACTTTTTTGCCTCTCTCGAACTGCAAACTCTGCTACCCGCCGGGCCCATCTCTCCTCCCCCAACCTCAAAAAGATATCCCCTAGTTCGGCTGCCGAGAGGTTGTTCACCAGATAAGCGGCTGTCATTTTCTGTGATCTGTCCACTCTCATATCTAAAGGAGCAGAACCCCGAAAACTAAAGCCTCTCTCTCGACTTTTTAACTGAAAAGAAGATAGCCCTAGATCGTAAAGTATACTGTCTACCTCTCTTATCTTTTTCTCTTTTAGAATTTGAGGGAGATGTTTAAAGTTTGCTTTAACCAAGCTAATGTGTGATTGATACTTCTTTAGTGCTTCCTTAGCTACTTTGAGAGTTTCTTCGTCACGATCTATCCCTATTAAGCTAATTCTACCCCTTGCTTTTTCCAGGATGGCCTCACTGTGACCACCTGTACCTATAGTGCAGTCAACATAAACATCCCCCTCTTTTGGAGCGAGCCAGTGCAAAACCTCTGTGACCATTACCGGCTGATGAGAGAATTTCAAATCTCCACATCCATAATCTTCTCCGATAACTCCTCGAAGATGGATCTCTGCTCCCGGTAGTACTTATTCCAGTTTTCCTCGCTCCATATCTCTATTTTATTGAAAGCACCAATTACAGCAATCTTCTCCTTAATTTGGGCAAAATCCTTCAAAGTTTGCGGCAAGGTGATTCTTCCCTGACCATCTGGCTGAACTGGATGAGCTCCAGAGAAGAGAAGTCTTAGAAAGGCCCGGGCATTGGATTTAGTGGTAGATAAGTAGGTCAATCGATCTCCGAGATTTTTCCATTCCGATAGAGGGTAGAGAAATAGACTCCTATCCAATCCCCGGGTAATGATAAACCTATCCTCACCCTGCTTGGTAAGTTGACGCAGAGGAGAGGGAATGATGATTCGGTTCTTTTTGTCTATGGTATGATGGTATTCCCCCATGAACATTTAACTCTCCCGCTATTTTCTCCACTTCACTCCACTTTTTACCACCAACACCCATTATAAACTAAAAAAAAAAATTGTCAAGGGGTCACTCACCACAAAAAATTCTTGAGTGAGATTGACACTTCCAAGGAAAAGTGTTATTCTCTTGCCCGAAAGAAAATTCTAAGGGCATCCATCATCGATGAAGAAAATGAATAATTTTAAAGCCATTATATTTGATCTGGATGGGGTAATAGTGAAATCCGAGCTTGACTTCAAGCTGATAAGGAAGGAGATTTTCGGCTCAGAGTTAGATGAGCCGGTACTTGAGCAGATCGAGCAGCTCAAGGAACCAGAGGAGAAAAAAAGGGCTATAAGGATCCTAGAAAATCACGAAATGAAAGCCGCCCTCACATCAGAGCTTAATCTTGGTATTATGGCGCTGCTCAGATTACTCTCCCAAAAAAAAATAAAACGTGCTATCGTTACTCGCAATAGTAGGAAGTCGGTTAGGATTATTCTTGACCGGTTCAAACTGGATTTCGACGCCATAGTTACCAGAAAAGAAGCTCCACCCAAACCAGCCAAAGAGCCAGTTCTCCTGGCCTGCGAAAAAATGGGAGTCCAGCCAGAAGAAGTAATATTGATAGGAGATTATGAATTTGACATGCTGGCAGGAAAGAGGGCAGGGGTCACCACAATTCTCTTGCGTACCCCTAATCAACTATCCTCACAAAATGCCGATCTAGTGATCGACTCTGTTTTGGAACTTGCCAAATCAATCTCTTGATAGTACCAAGAAAGTATTAGTACTCAGAAGATTTATACGCGTATCGAGGGACTTTCCCCGGAGGAGCCTTATATCAGCCACCTTAACGAGTCTTGGAGTTGAGGAAGAAGAAAGACGTGATGTCTGAGGAGCAAAGCGACGAGTTTCACGTCTTTCCCGAGACGAGAAGACGAGCAGAAACAATCCAAAGTCGATATACAGCGACGAAGGGGAAGAGTCCCGAGATTCTCTTGACAAGTTTTTGACTTTGCATTAGGCTAAGGGCGGATAAATATTGTGTTAATGCGTGAAGAGACTTCTCCTCTGGAAAAAGGAGAAACCAAAAAGAGGATGTAAGAGAATGAGTCTACAGGAAAAATGGGAAAGAGCTATCGGGGAAACAAAGATTTTGAGACCTCGCTTACGGAGTCTTCTAGCTTTTGAAAATACCGAATTACCTTATACATGTTTAACCAAATCAGTAGTTAATGTGGGAGATACCGTGGTGCGAAAAGGTAAGGTGGTAGTTCATAAACCAATGATAGTTCTGCCCCGGGACCTTCCTCAATTTGAAGGTTTTGAGTTCGAAAGGGACTTTGACGAGGTAGATGAAGATGAAATTGGAAGATTCCTGCTCATGCGTGGAGTTTCCTTTCCTATGTTAAAATACAGTAATCAAACCTATACTGTCAATCTATTTGAAGGTCCATTGGGAAAAGCGATCGGTCACTTTTCCAGACAGTTAGAGAGAAAAGAGGATGTCCATTCCGGACTGATTACTGGTCCGGAAGATAGCTGGCAATTTTCGGTCTTGATCTACGTCGGAACTTTAGCCGTCAGGTCAGCCCCTCATGATATAGAAAGACTTCTGGATTATCTCAACAAACATGGACATCGGTGAGGAGTGTAGTTACTCAAAATGAAAGTAAAACTGCCCTATGGAAAAGAAAGTTTGATTTTGGATCTACCAGATGACCAGGTACAGATTATAGAACCAAAAGAATTGGAAGAAACCTCAACCACCTCGGAAACTCTGGAAAATGCATTAGAAAAACCTTTGGCTGGTTCAAAATTGAAGGACATGGTGAGGAACCAAAAAGTGTGTGCTCTGGTCGAGGATAGTACCAGAAACGAGCCTCATTGGCACCAAATCGAGGCCAGTGCAAAACGGCTAAAAGGAGCAAAGCATATTCAATACATAATTACGACCGGTTCTCACGATCCAGAAACTAAGGGAAATCTTGAGGTTGTGGGAATTATCAAAGAGATTGCAAAAAGATACCGTCTTAACCATACCATTTTGATTCATGATTGTGAAAGACCTACTGTAACGGTAGGTACAACCACCCGAGGGACAAAAGTTGAAGTTGACCCGGAACTCTTAAAAGTGGAAGTCTTTTTTGTTACCACTAACATGAAGAATCACTATTTTGCGGGCTATTGTAATGCTATTAAAAACTTTCTTCCCGGGTGTTGTTCCTTTGAAACAATAGAAGCTAATCACAGACTTGCCTTAGAAAGGGAGGCATCTTTTGGCAGGCATCCCTGGCATTATGATCCCGAACGACGTTCCAATCCGGTTGCTGAAGATATGTTAGAGGCCATGGATCTTATCAGCCAAGGTAGGAGAGTGTACACCATGGCTACCATTGGTAGCAAAAGACTCATCTGGGCTGCAGCGGGTGACGTTGAAACTGTAACCAGGGAAGGCATCAGAGTGGTAGACCAAACAACTAGTTTCTATCTAAAACCCAGCAAATATTCTATCGTCTCCCCGGGTGGTTATCCTGACGATGAAACTCTCTACGCTTCTCAGAGGGGACTTGATCTAGTAAATAATGCCATTCTTGATAAAGGAGAGATTATCTGGTTAGCCGCTTGTGACGGTGGATATCAAGGTCTGGCTCCTAGTGAAAAGGCCAAAAAAAATTTTTATGATTCCCTAACTCTGGACAAATCGAAAGATGCGCTTGCCCCTGAAATCAAGAAGAACTACAGATTGTTCAAGCAGAAAGCTTATAAAATGGCAAGAATCATTGGGCGAGTAAATAGAGTCTGGCTATATTCCAAGCTTGATGAAAGAACAGTTCGGGCAGCTCATTTAAATCCTACAAAAAATCCACAGAAAATCATCGACCAATGGATTAGAGATAATTCTCAGGAGACGATCTTAGTATTTAAAGATGCCAATAAACTAGCTATATACAATGCTCACCTAACCAAAAAAGAAGCTGAAGTTTCAAAATCCTTGTTTCCTAGAGTAGCGCCTGCAAATCAGAGTGATGGGAACCGATTCTAGAGGAGAAAGATATGAGTGAGGATATTAGTCCGGCTATGGAAGGATGGGAATACCGGCCAGATAAGGTGACCGCAAGAAAAATAAAGGGAAGGAACGCAAAGGACAAAATTCAGATGAGGATAGAACTCGGTCTTCTCCAAATGGAAGCAGAGGGTAGACCCGATGGAAAAAGGCCTTATGGTAAAGAGTCTTTACTGGATTATCATCTATCACGATTAGAACAATATAAAACCAGCCATGGCACCACCCGGGGATTTGAGTTGAGTAAGAGCGATTGTGAAAAGCTGTACGAGGAAGCTGTCCAATATTATCACCGCTACCTCAGCCTATTTTCGTTAAAAGATTATCCAGGAGTCATAAGGGATACCGACCGCAATCTCAGAGCACACAATTTGGTTTTAAGATACGCCGCCGATGAGCGATATAAAACAGCTTTTAGCCGCTACATACCCTATATAATAATGATGAATACCAAGGCAAAAGCATCGATCAGTTTAGAAAAAAAAGATTACGAGAAAGCCTTAAAGCAAACAAAGCTGGGAATGGAAAGAATTGATGACTTTTTCCAAAGTTTGGATCAGTCAGAATTATCCAAAGAAAGTGAGGAGATAGAATCACTGAGAGAACTAGCACAAGAAATCAGAAAGAAGAAACCGCTTACGCACTTGGAAGAATTGAACATAGAGTTAGAAGAGGCTGTCAGAAGAGAAAATTTTGAAGAGGCGGCCCGACTCCGGGATGAAATAAAAGAGCTGCAAGGCAAAAATTAAAGCTATCTTATTGGCTCTCCTACCAGTAGTCAACAACCAAATAAGCCAATCTTATCTTACGGTAGTGGAATCTCAATGTTCACCGGAGAATTTTTTGTCTTTTAAAGTCTCGGAACCTTTTGAATTCCGCGGTCCCAAGATAAGTCCGCCACAATGATTTACCCCCTGAGTGAGGAAATGCTTTAAACTCAAAAAGACATTAAAAAAGGTAAGTCTCAAGGGGTGGGTGACTATCTGGATTCTTTTTTTTCTAATGGCGTCAATGACAGCCTCGGGGGTCTTCTCTGCATCAATAAGAGAGTAGGTCAAGCCTACTTGATGAAGAAGATGGGCGTCGGAAACCCCTATCAGAGGAAGGTTAAACTCGGTTGCTTTTCTTTCAGCTTTTTTGTTATAGTTAATTCTGCGGAAATAGAAATGAGTGTATTCTATAGCATCAAAAATATCGGTATACTCTTCCAACTTTGACTTTAGCGCCTGATACATGGGAAAGTAAGGATGGGGAGCTACCACTAAACTACCCTCGTTTTTATAATGCCTTAGGTCTTGTAGGCTTTGAATCTTTTGGGGAAGATTATCGGTGATATTCAGCAGTACAATGTGTTTTTCTTGTACAGAAAGCTCAATCCCGGGAATCAAAAGAATCCCTTTGCTGGCAGCGTAGTCTCTCAAATAATCATTATAGGTATAAAAATCGTGGTTGGTAATAGCAAGCACATCAAAGCCCTTCTGAGATGCATAATCAATCAATTGCCTGGCTGAATATCTGACTTTATCTTTAGGGTCCTCGCTAGTATGTAGGTGTAGATCAGCTTTTAATCTTCTATGAGTCATCATTTCCTAATCTCCAAAAGAAAAGCCTGATGAGGATCCATAGAACCACCAAATCTCACCATCTTTTTCCAGATTTTGTCAACAAGGGATTTTTTGCCCACACTCACTCCTGCAATGATATCGCTATGTCCGTTAAGATATTTAGAAGCACTATGAACAACCAGGTCAATTCCCCAGTTCAAGGGGCGAAGATTATAAGGGGTCAGGTGTCACTACCGCCTTGGTTACCTCATCAATGTATTCCCCTGCATGAACAGAAACTGTGGAGATCCCTTTAAATCTCATGGTCTTTCTCCTTTATATTTATGCCAGGCTAGCTTCATATTTTACTTGTCTCTTTTGAATACGATAAAGTCATTTGGACTTTCTGAGTAGCCGGCTTCAAACTAATAAAGTCTCTTTCTTCCCTAAATTTCTTTCCCATCGAAGTGAACCTAACGAGTTCTGTCCCCAGTCTTTTAGGAATTGGGAGTTCCAAAGTTTACCAGATTTTTAAGAGGGGTCAACCACGCCGCACCCCTCTTGACAATTTATTTTTTTGTGCTATTATTTAACCAAGTTAAATAATTTCGGAAGAAAAGATGGAACGTTATCTGTTAGAGTTAGAAAGACTGATGGATCTTTTCAGCCGATTAATTAATATGACCACCTTGGAGACATTGACATACTTAAGGGAGTATCATCTCACTGTATCTCAGCTAAGGGGTTTGAGATTTCTTAAACAACATGAGGATTGTCTGGTAGGAGATTTAGCCAATGGCCTGGCGGTAAGTTACCCGGCGGCCAGTAAACTCATAAACAGGCTTATCGATAGAGGACTCAGTCAGCGAAGGGACGATGAAACCGACCGAAGAAATACCAGACTAAGAGTTACCCTTAAAGGAGGAGAGGTGTTGGAAATTATAGAAGAGAAAAGACAAAGAGAGATAGCTCAGGTCTTCTTGAGACTAAAGGGGGATGAGCAAAGATTTCTAACTCAAGGATTAAAAAGGTTCCTTGAGGCTGCCTTATCAGATGAAGCAATCATTGACAAGATATGTTTACATTGCGGAACTGATCATTTTGATGATTGTTTAATCAATAAATTAAATCTAATTAGAGCTGGTGGTAAATTGGGAAAGATTTAGAAAAAAAACGAAAGAGAATTTTCCTCTGGGGAAAATGGGGCAAGGTAGCCGCAACCTTTAGGTTGCGCTTGTTTACGCAGGCTAAAGCCTGCGACTACCAGATTATAGATGGACAAGCGGGAAAGAAAAACGTAAAGACTTAAAAGGAGATTAATTATGTTTAGTAGATTCACTGAACAAGCAAAACGAGCCATCTTATTGGCTCAAGAAGAAGCCAATAGATTAAATCATGGTTATCTGGGAACCGAACATATCCTTCTAGGGTTGATCCGGGAAAATGAAGGAATAGCTGCTAATGTTTTAAAGAACTCAGGAATAGATCTGGCCCGAGTTCGTCAGGCGGTGACAAACGCGGTAGGCAGAGGTCAGGAAGCTTCATTCCTGGGACAGATTCCTCTTACTTTGCGGGCCAATAAAGCCTTACAGTTAGCCGCGAAAGAGGCAAGACAATTGGGACACAACTATCTAGGGACTGAACATCTTCTCTTAGGATTGACCAAAGACAAGGAGAGTCTGGCTGCCCAAATTCTTATGGGTTTAGGAGTGGATCTGGACCAGCTAAGGCAGGAGGTAATTAACCAGCTGGGAGAGCTGCCGTCTTCGGCAGCCAAGGTAACCGGATCTAGCAAAACTCCAGCTCTGGATCGATTCGGTCGTGATCTTACCCGGCTAGCTAAGGAAGGAAAGTTGGATCCAGTCATTGGAAGGGAAAAAGAGATTGAGCGGATAACCCAGATCCTCTGCCGGCGCACCAAAAACAATCCGGTCCTCATTGGCGAAGCGGGGGTAGGTAAGACTGCCGTGGTTGAGGGCCTGGCGCAAAAAATAGTGGAAGGTTCTGTTCCTGAGGTTCTTTTAGACAAACGAGTGGTGACTATTGAACTGGGAGGAATGGTAGCCGGGACCAAATATCGAGGGGAGTTCGAGAAACGGCTGGAGCTGGTGTTAAACGAAATCAGGAAGGTCAAGAACATTATCCTCTTTGTGGATGAGGTACACACTCTGGTAGGAGCAGGAGCAGCAGAGGGAGCTATAGACGCCTCAAATATGCTCAAGCCTTCTCTGGCCAGAGGAGAATTTCAGTGTATTGGGGCAACCACTCTCAATGAGTATCGCAAATACGTGGAAAAAGATGAGGCACTGGAGAGGAGATTTCAGACGGTGCTGGTGGGTGAGCCTACGATTGAACAGACCATTGAGATTCTTAAAGGCCTGAGGCCTAAATATGAGGAATTTCACCGGGTAAAGATAATCGATGACGCTCTAGTGGCAGCGACTAATCACTCTCATCGCTACATTCAAGGAAGATTCCTTCCCGATAAGGCTATTGACGTAATAGACGAAGCTGCGGCAAGGGTAAGAATGCGGAGTGGTTCCTCAGGTCAGCTTAAGAAAATAGAAAAGAGACTGCAAGAGATCGAAAAAGAAAAACAATTGGCGGTGAAGAAACAGGAATTTGAAAGAGCAGCACATCTTCGGGACGAGGAGAAGAATCTACAGCAGGTGGTTTCTAAGGAAAAAGCTCAACTTCAAAAAGGAAAGGGTGAGAAGGAAAAAAAGCCTCAAGTTACCCCCAAGGATGTGGCTCACATCATTGCCAGTTGGACCAATATCCATGTAGAGGATCTCACTGAGGCTGAATCGACAAGGCTTCTTGGCATGGAAGAGACTCTCCATAAACGAATAGTTGGCCAGGATGAAGCGATAACCGCACTCTCTCAGTCCATCCGTCGAGCGCGAGCAGGAGTGAAGAATATCAAAAGACCTCTGGGCGTCTTTATTTTCATAGGTCCTACTGGAGTAGGCAAAACCTACCTGGCCCGTAATTTAGCCCAGTTCCTCTTCGGAGATGAGGATGCCCTGATCAGGTTGGATATGTCTGAATATATGGAGAGGTTCAACGTCTCTCGGCTTATTGGTGCTCCTCCCGGTTATGTAGGATACCAGGAAGGGGGTGAGCTCACCGAGAAGGTTAGACGTCGTCCCTATTCGGTAATTTTGCTGGACGAAATTGAAAAAGCTCACCCAGATGTATTCAATATCCTCCTTCAAGTCATGGAAGACGGGAGACTATCAGACAATTTAGGCCACGCAGTAGACTTCAGGAATACCGTTTTAATTATGACCTCCAATTTGGCAACCGAACAGATCACTACCGAAGGAAGTCTCGGATTTCAGGCCAAAAATAAGGCAGCTTTATCCCATCAGGAAATCAAAAGTAAAGTAACATCTGAACTAAAGAGAAACTTCCGTCCGGAATTCTTAAACCGGGTGGACGAGGTGATTGTCTTTCACTCCTTGATAAAAAAGGAGATCAAGAAAATCCTAGACTTGATGCTCAATGAAGTTAAGGAGCTTCTTAAGGAAAAGGAGATCAAGCTGGAGCTCACCGAGGAGGCAAAGGATCTGATTGCCAAGGAGGGGTATGATCCCGATTTTGGAGCTCGACCCTTAAGGAGAGCCATCCAGAGGTTGATTGAGAATCCTCTGTCCGAGAAGATCCTGGAGGGAAAATTCAAGCAAGGAGATACTGTCACCGTCGAAATAAAAGAAGGAAATGTTGTCCTCAAGAAAAAAGAGGAACTTGCGGGAGCGCTTAGTAGATAGATATAAAACCAATGGCCCTCCTGGCACTATCAAGCCCAGGAGGGCCAACTTAATTTGCTCCTTCTTACTCTACCCATTGACTAAAAGCTTACAAAAATCGTGCTTCCCTACCTTTATATCAAAAGACTCCGTTTTTTGTCGACTTTCCCCTAAAAAAGCAAAATCCATCTACAATTTTTCGAGTTCAATACCCCCCACTTGACACTTAGAAATTTTCGATTATAATAAGAATATGTTCAATATTTGAGAAAATGCTCAAAATCTAGAGAGCCTTAGTCTAGAGACCGCTGGTTCGATGACAGACTTAATAACGAGAATAGCTTGGCTGTACTATAAAGAAGGATTGAAAGAGACTCAAATTGCTAGTATGCTGGATCTATCACGGAGCAAGGTAGGTCGTTTACTTCAGAAGGCTCGCCAGGACGGAATTGTTCACTTCCAGGTGCTCGGGACTACCAGCAATTGCCTAGAGATCGAGAAAAAACTCATTGACTTATTTGATTTGCAGGACGCAGTAGTAGTTCCCACAGTTTCAGAAAATAAGATTAAAGAGAGTTTAGCCAAGGCAGCCGCTCAATACCTCGAGAGACATCTCCCCAGTGGAAGCCTCTTTGCGGTAGGTTGGGGAATCACCATATCCGAAGTGCCTAAATTTATTCGCTCGCAAGAAATCCGCGATCTCAGAATAGTCACCCTTAATGGAGGACTTACCCCTTCATTTTATCTAAATCCCTACGACGTTGGGAGCAGGCTGGCCTATATCCTTGGAGGAGAGTGTTACTATGTTCACGCTCCTGCCATAACCACATCCGAGCATCTGTGTCGCTCCCTTAAAGCCGATGCTACCGTAGAGCAGGCTCTGGAGATGGCCAAACACGCTGATTACTTTATGGTGGGCATCGGTAGGGCCGGTGCTGAGTCGACCTTGGTTAAGATGAGATATCTTAATCTAGGAGAAACCGAAGCTCTACGTCAACAAGGTGCCGTGGGGGATATCCTGGGCCAGTTTTTCAATGTCCAGGGTGAAAAAGTTAACTGTGACCTCCACAAAAGAATTGTAGGCTTTCCCATCGAGGATTTGAGCAAAATGAAAAATGTGATCGGACTGGCCGGGGGAATAGCTAAAGCAGAGGCCATCCTAGGAGCACTCCATGGCATGTACATTAAGATCCTCATCACCGACGAGAAGACGGCCGAGTCCCTGATAAATCTTGAGCAAAGATCAGCTTCTTGAAATTAGATCTTTTTTGTTAGTTGAACACTTATTTCATTGGGTAGTCCAAGAGCATGAGAAGAAAGGAGGTGAAAAAGAGAATAAAGAGGCGTAAAGTGGAAAAATAAGTTCATTGACGAAAGGGAGGTAAATCAGATGAAAAGAAACAAAGTGATACTTGGTGCGGTGGTGACATTGGCGGCTCTATTGCTAGTGTCTGTGGGAGTGGCTCCAGTATTTTGCTACACCGCCGCCCAGGAAAAATATTTTCCCCGGGTAGATCGGAAAATGTCCCCGTTCTTAATGGCCCGGTGGGGAATTGTCCCTGGATATCAATTCCCCAACGATTGGGTCAAGACAGTGGATTGGTCAGAGATTAAGAAAAAATACGGCGGAACTACGGTGACTATGGCCATTCAGGGACACGATGTTTCCGCCCCGGAGATGTTCAAAAAGGACTTCGAGGCCCTTTCCGGAATTAAGGTCGAGCTATACGGTGTTCCCTCAGAAGAGTTCACTGAGAAACTGCTGGTGGAATTCCTTGCCGGGACTGCCAAATACGACACCGTGGAGTACTACCAGGGCGACACCGGAATGTTCATTCCCTATCTAGCTGATCTAGCTCCGTATGTGACCAAATTTAAATATACGGACATCAAGGATATTCACCCAGTTTATTTCTGGATTCACTCACTCCGCGACGGCAGAATAGTCGCCCTCCCCTTTGATAGTGACTGTCGATTACTGCATTATCGCCCCAAGATGCTGGCACTGGCCGGATATGATCGACCACCCAAAACCTGGACAGAAACCCTCGAGTACTGCAAAAAGCTAGAGCAGGCACTACCCGAGGGAACATATGCCATTGGATTCCCGGGATCTCGTCATTTTGGGGCTCTCAAGGCCTGGATGGATATTGCCGGTTCTGAAGGGGTAGAGTTCTTTACCGAAGGCTGGAAGGTAGCTCTTAACACTCCCGACGGAGTGGGAGCTCTCAGGACAATGATGGAGCTTTCCAAGTACGCACCTCCGGGTCTAAAGAACTGGGGCTACTCTGAGTGTCGGGAAGCCTGGTTGGGCGGAAAAATGGCTATGGTCCAGCAGTGGCAGTGCGTGGGAAGACAAATGTACGATCCCGAACTCTCTGAGTTCGCTCTGGAAGATCCGCGCCCGGAAAGTGCTCCCTTACCTCAGGGAACCGGGCCCAATGCTCGAGAGGCCTACAGTGTCGTTCAGGGATCCTCTGCAAGTTTGACTGAAGTTAGCAAAAACAAGGAAGCAGCTGCCATCTGGCTTTTCTTCCTCAATGGAACGGAAACCCAGTTCGTCTATTCTATCTCCGGTACCGGAGTCGAGACAGGCTCCAGGAAGGTTCTGGAGAATCCCGTCTATCAGAAAGGATTCCCTCCCGCCAAAGCTTGGCTCTATGAGCTGGACTATGCCAATGCTGAACAGCTATGGATTTCAGAATGGTCAACTCTGGAATCGTTAGGTACGATGATTGTCAACTATGGACTGGTGGGAGAATATACTCCTGAAAAAGCCATGGAGATTTTAGAGAAGAGGTGGACCCAAGTTATGAAACGGGCTGGATACTATCTGCCGGGAGCACCACCGGTACCCAGCGCCTACTGGCCAGAAATCAGGGATGCGTTTATTGAGAAAGTCAACGAGCTCTTCGATAGTCTCGGAGTATAACGACTTCGCTTCATCGCCACAGGAACCACTGTAAAAAGAGGGGCCCAGTTTCTGCAGCTGGGCCCCAGAACCAAGAAGGTGTCTTATAGTGAAGAAGCTTAAGTGGAGAAAACTTCTGGTTATCCTGGCCCTGCTGGGCCCAGCCATGGCTATGTTCATAGGACTTACCGTCTATCCTTTCATCAAAAACCTCATCTGGAGTACTACCTTTTTTGTCCTCTACAAACCTACAAGCCAATACGTTTCTGCTGGTCTGGAAAACTACAAGGATATTCTGTTTGGGATTGAATTCTGGAACAGCGTCGAATCCAGTTTAGTAATCGTTTTTGGAGCCCTGGCTATAGAGTGTTTCATTGGCCTGGGAGTCGCTCTGGTGCTAAATGAGAGGTTCCGGGGACGGGGCATTCTGAGGACTCTCTTCATTATCCCCATGGGAGTTATGCCCATAGTAGCCGGAGTGGTCTGGAAACTGATGCTCTTTCCTGGAGGGAGTCTAATTAGCGACATCCTGGTGAAGATGCGATTGGCTTCCGGTCAGCTCGACTTCTGGGGTGATGTCCGGCTAGCCCGACTGAGTGTCATGGCGGCGGACATCTGGGGCTGGACCCCTTTTGTGGGCCTTATTCTTCTGGCTGGCCTGCAGGCCATCCCCAGTGAGTTATACGATGCGGCCCAGGTGGACGGTGCCTCACAGCTGCAGAGATTCACCCATGTGACCGCCCCCCTGCTCAAGTACGCCATAATTGTTGCTCTTATGTTTCGGGGAATGGATCTCCTTCGTCTTTTTGACACGGTGTACATGATGACCCAGGGAGGTCCCGGATATGCTACAGAAGTCATCAGTTTCTTTATCTACCGAAAAGGCTTTTCGGAGTTTGGTGTGGGATACGCGGCTGCTACGTCGGTCATAGTATTCGTGGTAATCTTCGTCATAGCTCAAATTACGGTGCGCAAGTCCGGTATTGCTGCCTGAGAGGTCTAAATGTGAAGAGAATAAACATACCTAAAACCATCGGCATTTGTCTGGTAGTCCTCTACGTTGTGGCGGCTCTAATTCCAGTCTACTGGGTGGTTACCACCGCCTTTAAACCCCGGATAGAAGTGTATACCTTTCCGGTGAAGTATATACCTTCCTCTTTCACCTGGGAGCCAGCTCATAATTCCCTTACCCAGCGGCCAACCATGAGTTTCCTCCGAAACAGTCTCTTTGCTGCAGTCGGCGCTACTATTCTCGCTCTGGCGCTGGGAGTGCCAGCTGCCTATGCCCTAGCCCGAGAGAAATTCCCGGGAAGGAAGGATATAGCCTTTTTTATCTTGACCACCAGAATGTTCCCTCCGGTAACTATTTGCATCCCCATCTACTTTATTATTAGGAATGTAGGGTTGTTGGATAGGCTCGCCGGTTTGATAATCGTATACGCCATGTTTAACCTGGCTATCATCATTTGGGTAATGAAGGGATACATTCAACAGGTGCCGGTGGAAATTGAGGAAAGTGCCAGGGTAGATGGTTGCACCAAACTGGGGGCTTTTATCAGAATCACCCTGCCTCTGCTTGCCCCCGGAATGGCTGCGGTAGCAATTATTTCTCTGGTATTGTCGTGGAACGAATTCCTCTACGCTCTCATACTTACTCATTCGCCGGCTGCCAAAACCTTGCCGGTGGGAATTGCTGAATTCATTGGCGGTGCCTACGGCATTCTCTGGGGTGAAATCTGCTTCCTTGGTACTGTAGCCATTATCCCTATGATCGTGCTCATTATGGTGGTTCAGAAATACATCGTCCGCGGTTTGACTATGGGCGCCATAAGATAAACAGCGTGGTTTCGCCCATAGATTCTAAGACCCCAGTCGAGAGTACCGTGCTCCAGTCATCCCTCGCGGGCTCCCCCATCTTGCGCTAATTATGTTCCCGTATAGGAAACTCAATAATTTGAAAGAAATAGGTGTAATAAAAGGCGACTTGAGAACCAAGTTGATAGGTGAAAATGAGCTAGAATTTCCAAGGAAAACAGGAATTTTTATAAAGCGAGGTTAAAGAAAAAAGAAAAATTCAAAAATTTCTCAAGATAACGGCTGGATCTTTGATAATTAAGGAAAAAAGCTGTACCCGGCCTTCAAGGAGTTGAGTTTCTTTTCCTAAAGGCGAGTGGATGTGTAAAGGTAATCTGGAATACTTGTGTTTATAAAAGGATAAAAGCCTTTCTCTCGGTTTAGGGAATGGCCTCTGGAATCTTGAATTAGTTAAAAAATTGATCTTTTGCATTTTCCGGAAGACCTCTCTTATGGAAAAGTCTGCAGGTCTTTTGGAGCCATTGTACACACCATAGGGGGAGAAGAGATGTTAGATATGGGTTTAGTGGACTGACACACTTAGGAGTTGAAATGAATTTGGGTGAGTTGAAAACCTGCCTATAACCGGCAAAATCAGTTCTTGAATTGGCTAATCATTAATGCATAGATTCTGAACAGAAGAGACGAAAGGAGGCATTTGCGTGGCTAGATTTGATCCGATTGTTTTCTCTTCCTGGGAGGGACTCCATCAGGAAAACTATTTGATAGCCATGTATTTTATGGAGGTGGAGGCTAGCGTAGATCCAGTAGAGTTGGGTGTAGAGATCGCAGTGGACCAGACTACTGGCACCTGGACTGCCGTACCAGCCGAAACACCGGAAGTCCGTCGTCACCATATGGCCAAGTTGATAGCTCTTCACGAAGTTCCAAATTATGAGTTTGAGGTTCCTCAGGATACCAAGACAAGGCGCTATCTAATTCAGATAGCATTCCCTACCATAAACTTTGGACCCCAGATTCCCATGCTGTTGAGCAGTGTGTTTGGCAACTTATCGTCTCGTGGCTGGATAAAATTACTGGACCTTCAGTTTCCCAGAACCTTTCTGGAAAGTTTTCCTGGTCCAAAATTTGGAATTGAAGGATTGCGCAGGCTTCTAGGGATATGGGATAGACCAATCTTATGTAATGTTATTAAACCCTGTACTGGTATCAGTCCTGAAGTAGGAGCTGAACTTGTCTACCAGGCAGCCAGGGGAGGGGTAGATATCATTAAGGACGATGAGTTGATCGGTGATGCTCCCTTTTCTCCAATGGTAAAGCGAGTGAAGGAATACATGTGCCGACTCAAGGAAGCCGACGAACAGAAAGGCGAAAAGACGCTATTTGCAATAAATGTTACTGACCGGCAGGATAAGATTCGGGATAACGCTCTGAGAGCGATTGAGGCAGGGGCTAACGCACTGATGATAAGCTTTGCAACGGTCGGTTTCTCCATGGTACGAACTCTGGCAGAGGATAAGTCCATAAATGTTCCCATAATGGGGCATATGAATTTTGCCGGCGCGCTTTGCGAATCACCATGTTCAGGTGTGAGCTCCGAACTAATCTGTGGAAAGTTGGCCCGAATGGTGGGTATGGATATGGTTCTTGTTTATCCTCCTCAGAGCCGATTTCATCTCATAGAAAATAAGTTTGAGCGTGTTGTGCAGATATTGCAGCAACCTTTTTCCAAAATAAAACCAAGCTTTCCTTTATTAGCTGGCGGTGTTCATCCGGGAATAGTTCCTGCTACTCTAGACTCAATGGGGACTGATGTCATTATTGGCGCCGGAGGTTCTGTTCACGGTCATCCTGGTGGTGCTGTAGCCGGAGCTCGGGCTTTCCGGCAGGCCTTTGAAGCCTATTCTCGTGGCGTTGACTTGGAAGGATGGGCTCAGGATAAAGAGGAGCTGCAGCAAGCCTTGGGACTTTGGGGAACAGCATGAGCTTGGTAGACGAAGAAGAAAAACAGCGGTCTGTTCTGGCTCCTGAGTTCTATAGAAAAATGTTAGCCGTTAGGCTATTCGAGCAGCGTGCTATTGAGCTTTACACTCGAGGAGAGATTCGGGGAGTTATTCACCCCTATATCGGTGAGGAAGCTGTAGCTGTAGGAGCGTGCGCTGTTCTCAACAATGATGACTACGTGGTTTCTACTCATCGCGGCCATGGCCATTGCATTGCCAAAGGAGCTTCATTGGATCGGATGATGGCCGAACTTCTGGGACGTAGCAATGGCTACTGTCGAGGAAAGGGTGGTTCCATGCATCTGGCCACCTTTGAAGTGGGAATGTTGGGTGCCATAGGTATCGTGGCAGCAGGTATTCCCATTGCTGTGGGAGCTGGACTATCAGTGAAATTGAGAAAGACTCGTCAGGTAGTAATTTGCTTTTTCGGTGATGGTGCTGTCAACCAGGGAGCATTCCATGAGGGTTTAAATATGGCTGCTGTGTGGAACTTACCGGTTGTCTTTCTGTGTGAAAATAATTTCTATGCTATCTCTACTCACGTGAGCAGAGTTTCGGCAGTAACCGAGGTGGCTCGGAGGAGTTGTGCCTATGACATTCCAGGTAAGCGAGTCGATGGCAATTCCGTATGGGCTGTCTACGAGGCGGTTCAGGAGGCAGTAGCCCGGGCTAGACATGGACATGGTCCAAGTCTCATCGAGGCTCTGACCTACCGCCATGAAGGACATTACAAGGGAGACCCCGGTCATTATCGACCACCAGAGGAGTTAAAAAAATGGCAACGGAAGGATCCCATTAAAAAGTTAAGGAAAGAGTTACTAGCTAAAAATTGGCTGGAGCCAAAAGCACTGGAGGAACTGGAACAGGAGGTTGCCCAAGATGTACAAAGGGCCGTTGAGTTTGCCAGGAAGAGTCCCTATCCTGCAGAGGAGGAACTCACAAGCGATATATTCGGAGGAGACCATAGGAAATGAGGGAAATTAGCTACCGAGACGCCATAAATGAGGCTTTACAAGAGGAGATGAAGCGCGATGAAAGAGTGATACTACTTGGCGAAGACATCTCGCACTATGGTGGACCTCGGCGAGTAACCTGGGGTCTTGTTGAGAGTTTTGGTGAAGACCGGGTCAGGGATACACCTATTTCAGAGAATACTATTATAGGCACGGGTCTGGGAGCCGCTATTACCGGTATGCGGCCGCTTGTGGAGATTTCGTATATAGATTTTGCTTTACTGGCTATGGATCAAATTGGTAACCAAGTAGCCAAATTATCCTATATGACCGGTGGTCAAACCAAGGTACCTTTGGTTATTCGGACCCAGGGTGGGGCTGGTGGTGGCACCGCTGCTCAGCACTCGCAGAGCTTGGAGATGCTATTTGTACATATTCCTGGGCTGAAAGTGGTAATTCCGGCTACTCCTTATGATGCTAAGGGATTAATTAAGATGGCTATCCGGGATGATAGCCCGGTGGTCTTCATTGAACACAAGTTGCTCTATAGTACCAAGGGAATGGTTCCGGAAGAAGAGTATCTTATTCCTTTCGGTAAGGCGGCAATTCGCCGCAGTGGTTCGGATATTACCATGGTAACTTATTCGGCCATGTTGTCAGAAGTGATGGCGGCTGCTGACGTACTCCATCAGAAGGAGATAGAAGCAGAAGTGCTTGATCTGAGGACCCTTATCCCATTAGATATTGATGGTGTTCTGGCCTCGGTGAAAAAGACAGGGAGGTTACTGATAATCCATGAGGCCTCTTTGGTTGGAGGAATGGGGGCTGAAATTGCTGCCCAAGTTCAGGAACAGGCATTTGACTATCTGGATGCCCCTGTTATCCGTCTGGGAGCAGTTCCGATACCTATTCCTTATTCAGAGTCCCTGGAGCGGCTGGTTTTTCCCAATAAAGGGAAAATAGTTACTGCTAGCCGTGCCCTAATTGTTGCTTAACCTGTGTCGGTTTGACACCCTAAAAATACTTCCCGTAAGCCACGTCGCTTGACGGCGTGGTAAGGGAGGTGTCCAGCGAAGCTGCGCTAAGTTGCTCTTTCAATTAGAATTCGGCAATTTGCACCAAAGACAGGAATTTGACGAGTGTCCAAAGAGGTTATGAAGAACAAAGTTGTAAACGTTCCTAAACGCCCTCGTAGTCTCCAGAGACGAGACCCTCGCTCTAGGGAGAAGCTTCCTGAGGTTGATCACTGCTGCTGTGAGGAGAAGTTGGGTCTCCATCATAGCGAGTGACCTGGCAACCAATTGCCCGAGCACTATCAATGTACCTTTTTCGATCTGGGTAAGTGTTGGATTCTTCCTTTTTCGCACAGTAGATAATTTAGTTAGTGCGATGGCTCTTAAATCGTCTTGGTAGCTTTCTACCCCGAGGACAGATGAAAAGATCTTGCTCTATCATAATAACAGTATATTCAGGAGCGTTGGGAAGGCAGCAAATGAATGCAGTATATATCAGAAACTACTAAGGGAGAGGAAGGGGGATTTCAAGGGGAAAGAATTTCCCCTTGATTATCTTGTACGGAGGTAAACGTCCGCTTCTAGCATTTATTCTTCTTCAGCACCGTCAAAGTGATGGGTTTTGACCTGTGAGGGGATAATAGTATGCCGATTCGCTGAGAAAACAGTGAAAGGGGTTTTTGAGGATGAGACTCTTGTTGACCAGTAAACTAGAAGATGAAGACCTGAAGATATTGAGTCGCTACTTTGATGAAATAAGAATTCGTGGTCTCTACGTGCGTTCCAAGATTCTCCGGCCAGAGGAACTGGCTGCGGAGTTAGGAAATGTTGATATTCTGGTAGTAGAGTTTGATCAGGTAACACCAGAGGTATTGGATACCGCACCCAACCTGAAGTTAATAGTTTCGCTGCGGGCTGGTGCAGGCCGTAACATTAACCTGAGGGCTGCCACAGAAAGAGGCATACTGGTGGCCTGCTGTCCCGGTCGTAGCGCTGATCAGGTGGCTGATTTCACCCTGGGTGTGATAGTAGCCCTTGTCCGACACATTGCTGAGACTCACTGTCTAATCAAGTCTCGACAGCTTACCGAGAAAAATCCCAAGCGAGAGGGCTTTGCCAAAGGTGATGTTGTCTGGATTATGAATGATCCCCAGAACTTTAGCTTCTTGCGTTTCAAAGGACCCATATTAGCTGGTCGGACTCTGGGTATTTTGGGATTTGGTGTCATCGGCCGGGAGGTAGCCCGCCGAGCCGGAGGCTTTAAGGTAACTATGATTGCCCATGATCCCTACGTTTCACCTGAGGAAATAGCAGAATTTAGAGTAAAGCTGGTTGATTGCGACACTCTGTTCAGAGAGTCAGACTTTCTTACGGTGCATGTTAAGGATAGTCCTGAAACCCGTGGCTTGGCTGGAAGATATCAGTTCTCCCTGATGAAATCTACCGCTTACTTTATCAATACGGCTCGGGGTTCCGTCGTTGACTACAATGCCTTATACGAGGTGCTGGTTAACAAGAAAATTGCCGGTGCAGCTCTGGATGTATTCGAGGAAGAACCGCTGCCCCCTGATCACCCACTGCTGGATCTGGACAATGTCCTACTGACTCCTCACATTGCCGGGGCCAGTCCCGATTGCTATAGGGTATCCTCTCCCCTGGCGAGAAAGGCAATTGAGGACTTTCTGGCTGGTCGCAAACCGCGATTTCTGGCCAACGAGCAGGTCTGGGAACGCCGAAGGTTCAGAATCGACAAAGACAAATCAGATTACCGGGAAAATTAATGAGCTCTCGGGAATTGGTAATTGGAATAGATATTGGAACTTCTCAAGCCAAAGGAGGGGTATTTGATCCCCAAGGCAGATGTCTGGGGAAGGCCTCCTTCTCGTATGCCATACATTCCCCACATCCTTCTTGGGATGAGGTTGACGCTGAGGACTGGTGGCAGGCGGTCTGTCACATAATCCACCAATCTCTTGCCACAGCCAGAGTGTCCAGCAGGGATATTGCTGCCATATCAGTCAGTAGCCTGCTACCCTGCTGCCTTCCGGTCGATCACCAGGGAAACCCCCTCCGTAGGGCCATTATCTGGCGCGATCGGCGCACCGATCAAGAGTGCGCTTGGATGGAGCAGCACATCGGAGGCGATGCCTGCTTCGAAATCTCCGGCAACCGTATTGACCATTATTTCTGGGGTCCTAAGGTGCTCTGGATAAAGCATCAGGAGCCAAAAATCTTTAAGAGAACCTGGAAGCTGCTACAGGCTCACAGCTACATGGTGCTGAAGCTTTGTGGTGAAACGGTGACTGATTTCACCTGTGGCAATCTCTCTATACCCTTCTATGATTACCGCAGGAAATGCTGGTCACCTGCAATGAGTGAGAAGATGGGGGTTCCCATTGAGATGCTGCCTGATTTAAGACCTTCACACATGGTGGTCGGTCGGGTGAGCACCAACGTAACCGGAGAAACTGGTCTTGATAGGGGTACCCTGGTAGTCACAGGGTGTGGAGACTTTGCTTCCTCAACCCTGGGAGCGGGCGTTTATCGTCAGGGAGAGGCTTGCATGATGTTGGGAACCGCCGGAAACTTACTCATCCCTATGGATAACCCCAACTTCGATCCCCGTCTCATTAATTCTTCTCATGCCTTGCCCAACCGGTACATAAGTTTTGCCACTTCTTATGCTGGTGGCTCACTTCAGTGGTTACGGCAGGTTCTGGCTGGATCAAGAAACGAATTTGACATCTCTTACCAACAGTTGGATTTGGAGGCCTCCCGCATCCCGCTAGGATCAGAGGGACTGCTGTTTCTCCCATTTCTTCCGGGAGAACTTACTATTAACTGGGACCGGACATCACGAGGTGTCTTCTTTGGCCTAACTCTGAATCACACCAGAGGACACCTCTACCGAGCTGTACTGGAATCGATTGGATATCGATACCGTCACATGCTAGAAATCATGGCCAGTCGCGGAATCAGGGTGAAAAAAGCAACCCTTATCAATGGCGGTGGAAAAAGTCCAGTTTGGCGACAAATTCTGGCCGACATTACCGGTATGCACCTTAATTACACGGAGTCAGAGGGAGCTCCCCTGGGAAACGCAGTATTGGCTGCCATGGGAGCCAAGCTCATCAAGAGTGGCGAGGAAGTAAAGAACTGGTTATCGATAAAGAGTGAAACTGAACCCGACCAGAGAGCTTATCGGTTATACAACGATTACTTTCAACTGTACAAAAGACTTTATGAGCACCTGAAGGATGATTTTCAGGAACGCTATCGCTTTGTTGGCAGCTAACAGAGGACGAGGAGTGGTGCGATGGTTGTAATAGGATTGGATCTGGGAACTACTGTCTGTAAAGCTGGGCTCTTCGATACCACAGGAAAACTTTTAAAACTGGTTAGAAGGGAATATCCGGTTACCAGTGATTATCCGGGGTGGGCTGAGCAGAATCCTGATATTGTTTGGAACACCATTCGAATGGTTTTGTCAGAGATCGCTGAAGATAAACAGTTAAACGATCCTATCAAGGCGATTTGCATCTCAGCTCAGGGTGAGGCAGTAGTCTTTCTCGATCAACGGGGCAGGCCCTTGCGTAATTCCATCCTCGGGATGGATATGAGATCGGTGGAGCAGGCAGAGCGTTTAAAAAGCAAGCTGGGAGCCGAATGGTTTTTAGAGACCCCCGGAGTTCCTCCTCATCCCCTCACTACAGTAGCCAAGATCCTCTGGGTTAAGGAACATGAGCCGGAGATTGCCCAAAAAACTGTTCGCTACCTTTGCTATGAGGATTTTGCCTTCTTCAAACTAGGCGACGTTCCCGCCATCGACTACTCCCTTGCTTGCCGGACTGGGCTTTTTGATATGAGAAAGAAAAAATGGTCAGCGAAGATATTGGATTATACCGGGATAAACGAAGATCAACTGGCCAACATCTACCCCTCGGGAGAGGCGATCGGCAAAATTAACCGAAAAATAGCTCATACTTTGGGCTTACCGACCGATATTCTACTGGTCACTGGCGGACACGATGTGACCTGTGCGGCTTTGGGAGCAGGTGCCATCAACAAGGGAGTGGGGGGAGATATTCTGGGGACGGCGGAAATTTTTGGCGTTACTGTGGAGAACAACTCAGTGGCGAAAGAAATAAAACCGAGTAACTTTGCCTGCTACTGTCACGTAGTTCCGAACAAGTTCTGGCTGATGACTTTGAATCACACCGGTGGGCTTCTCCTCAGGTGGTATCGAGATAACTTTGGTGAGTCAGAGGTAAAGCTGTCTGAGAAAGAAGGAAAAGATGTCTTTGACTTAATAGTAAGTAAAAGTAAGCCCGACATTGCAGAAAGCATGATCCTTCCCCATTTTGTAGGCAGCGGCACTCCCTGGATAGATGCTCGTTCCAAAGGAGCAATAGTGGGTTTGAGCATTCACACCAACAAAGCCGATATTATTCGAGCCATCCTGGAAGCCGTCATTTATGAGCAAAAGATAAGTATAGACATTTTTGAAAAATACGGAGTCGATATTAAAGAGATCAGAGCAGTGGGGGGAGGTAGTAAATCTCGGTTCTGGCTACAGATAAGGTCAGATATCCTGGGAAAAGCTGTTCTTACTTTGGAAACTGAGGAGGCTTCCTGCCTCGGAACCGCCATTCTTGCCAACTATGCTCTGGGGAATTATCCCTCTATTGAGAACGGCGTCGAACAAATGGTGAAGATGAAGGACAGAATCGAACCGAACAAAAAACTTTACTCCCGGTACCAGCAAAGATATCTTATTTACCAAGAGCTTTACCCAGCCCTCAAGAAGATCAATTATTCGCTTCAGCAAATAAGCTCCAGGGGAGGTTGATAAATTGGAACTGCTTTATCAAAAACTAAAATCTCTTCAAGAAAAAAAACAGCCTATAAAGGTGGGCCTGGTTGGATGCGGCCAGATGGGATCAGGAATGGTAAGTCTGGTAAGCCAGATGCCCGGATTAGAAGTTGCAGCCGTGGCCGAATTAGACCTGGAAAAAGCCAAAGGTGCTTATGAGACTGCTGGAATTCCCGAGGGAAAAATTGCCGTTGTTGAGGACCCGGAAAAAGCGGAGGATCTCCTAGGTAGAGGCAAAGTCATCATCTGCAAAAATGCTTTGACTCTGGTTTCTATCCCTTCTCTTCAAGCAGTGGTGGAAGCTACTGGTATCCCTCGAGTCGGTGCCCAGATTGCTTTAGAATGCATCTTTCACCAAAAGCATGTAATTATGCTGAATGTGGAAACCGAGGTGACGGTGGGTTGGATACTGAAAAAAATGGCTGATAAAACCAATGTTATCTACACCGTCTCGGCGGGAGACGAGCCGGGAGCCATAAAAGAGCTCTACAACTTCGCCTCTTCTTTAGGATTTTCGGTGGTGACCGCCGGGAAGGGTAAAAATAATCCCCTAGATTTGGATGCAACTCCTGATGAGTGCCAGGAAGAAGCCCTGAGAAAAGATATGAACCCCAAAATGCTAACTTCCTTTATAGACGGGACAAAAACAATGATTGAAATGGCTGCAGTGGCCAACGCCACTGGTCTCGTTCCCGACGTCCCGGGAATGCATGGTCCCAAAGTTGATGTCTCTGAACTCACTCAGGTATTAATACCCAAGAAAGACGGAGGTATATTGAGTAGAAGTGGGGTGGTTGACTACTCTATCGGCAAAGTGGCTCCGGGTGTTTTCCTGATAGTAACCACGGGTAAAGAAAGGGTAAGAAAAGATTTAGGATTCTACGGCATGGGAGAAGGTCCCTATTACCTTCTTTACCGTCCTTATCATCTATGCAGTATAGAGACTCCTCTTTCCGTAGCTAGAGCGGTTCTTTTTAATGAACCCACCTTAAATTCAGAACAAAGAGTAGCTGAAGTGGTAACGGTAGCCAAGCAGAATCTAGATGTCGGAGTCACCATTGATGGAATAGGGGGCTACCATGTGCTTGGACGAATCTATCCAGCGCAAGAAGCAAGAAAAAAAAATCTTTTACCTTTAGGACTAGCTGAAGGAGGCAGAGTCAAGATAAGAGTCGCCAAAGGGGAATACATCACTATGGATATGGTTGAGCCAGAAACGGAATCGACCGTTTACCAGCTTTGGAAATTACAGGAAAGCCTCTGGCAATCCGAGCTTAAGAGTAAATAAGTAAGACCGGGCTAAAAAGGAAGGTAGGTTGAATTTAGAAAAAGTAGAGGTGGTCCCAAGCAGGATGCTGCGGGTGAGGATACCGCAAGAACAGGGAGTAAGATCGGTCTTTTGCCGGACAGAATCAGGGACTGCCGGGACAGGTAAGCCAATGCCGAAAAAGCTAGAATCTGAAGAAGGCGAGAAATACCACTTTGCTGTGGGAAGCGATCATGCCGGGTTCTCTCTAAAGGAGAGGATCAAAGAGTACCTCTGTGGAGAAGGAAGAGCTGTCCTGGATGTAGGTATCCATACTTTGAGGAGTGTCGGCACCGGGCCCGTAGCCGAGAAAGTGGGACGTCTGGTGGCCAAGGGGAAATGCGAAAAGGGTATTTTGGTTTGTGGAACCGGTATTGGTATGGCAATGGGAGCAAATAAAGTCTTCGGTATCAGAGCAGCCCTCTGTTACAACCAGTTTACTGCCTCTTATGCCAAGCGCCACAATGATGCCAACGTAATTTGCCTGGGAGCCCGGGTTCTGGGGGAAGAACTGGCCATTGAGTGTGTCAGGACCTGGTTAAGGGAAGAATTTCTGAGGGATAAATACGCCCAGCGCCTTGCCTATCTAGATGTTATTGAAAATCATTCCTGCCGGAATAAACTAGCAAAAAAGGGAGAGTGAACTTTGAAAGCGTTAGTATATCATGCCATCCAAGACTTTCGCATTGAAGAGATTGAAAAACCCGCCTGTCCACCAGAAGGCTTACTTCTAAAAGTTAAAGCTTGTGGTTTGTGTGGAGGAGATGTTCGCACATACTTTGGGGGTCACAAAAGTGTCACTCCTCCCTGGATTATCGGCCATGAGATTGCGGGAATAGTAGAAGAAGTGGGCGATCAAACTAAAGGTTTCCATAAGGGAAATCGTCTGGCGGTAGCTCCTGTCGTTTACTGCGGTAAGTGCCCCTTTTGCCTCGAGGGGAAACATTATCTTTGCCAGAATGTCAAGGAAATTGCTCAGCATTGGCCAGGAGGATTTGCTGAATTTATGGCTATTCCGGAAGATGCTTTGAAATTGGGAAATGTTAATGTCATTCCTCAAGGTCTTTCCTTTGAAGAAGCTGCCATTTCCGAGCCTCCATCTTCGTGCCTTAATGCGCAGGATCGTGCTCAAGTTGGAATGGGAGATAGCGTGGTTATCATCGGAGCAGGGCCGGTCGGCTGTTTTCACTGTGAAATTGCCCGTATTCGTGGCGCTCTAAAGATTGTTATGGTAGATTTGTTGAATGAACGGCTAAAACTGGCCGAGCGATTTAGCCCCGATCTTCTTCTTGAGAGTAGTGACTCTGGATATCTTAAGAAGTTGAATGATGAAACAGAAGGTTTGGGGGCAGATGTCGTTATTGTGGCCTGCTCTTCCACCAAAGCCCAGCAGGATGCGCTAGAAATTGCCAGAAACGGAGGCAGAGTCATCTTTTTTGGAGGGCTTGCTCCGGGGAAAAGTTCCTCCAGCCTTGATGCTAACCTGCTCCATTACAAGAATCTGCAGATTTTTGGTGCCTACAGTTTTTCTCCTGAGCATCATCGGCTTTCTTTGAAGCTAATATCTAAAGGAAAAATAGATGCCAAAAAGTATATCACTCATGTTATTCCCCTGGAGAACATCATTGAAGGCATTAAGGCGGTGAAGGAAGGGATAGTTTTAAAAGTAGTGGTCAGGATTTAGGCGTTTAACTTGCCCATCTTTACTCTACCCATTAACAAAAAGCTGGCAAAAATTGTAATAAAGGCGACAAGAAAGGCATATTTTATCCCGATTAGGTACATTAAGGCTATGCCTACAAAAGGAGCTGTTATTCCCCTGACGCCCATAAGGCTATAGTCAATCCCCCAGTAGGACCCAATTTCTTTCTCCCTGGCTGCCTTGGTTATATAATTAAGTCTTGCCAGCTCCACACCTCCCGTGGTAGCACCGGAAAATACCGTTGCTATTGCCACCAGATAAATATCAGAGCTCAGAAAATAAAGAAGGGGAACGAAACTGGTCAATATAAAAATACGGTGAAGGGCGGCCAGAGGACCTTTCTTGTCGATGTAGTGGCCCCAAAGAAGATAAGAGATCAGCCAGAAGGCCGAAAAAAGAGCCCCCAATTTTCCCGCATCAGCATTGGAAACACGAAGAGTATCTACCAGGAAAATTGGATAAAGTGGCATAGCAATGAGATTGCCGAAACCGAAGATAAAAAAGGTAGAAATATAGCGAAGAAAGCTTTTATCTTTTTGAAAAATATCCCTTATCTTAAGTAGAGAAAAACGCTCATTACTAGATTTTGAATTTTCATCACTTTTAACTCTAATTTTACCAAAAAAGTGAAGAGAAAAAATTCCCACCGCTGCACCTAAAGGAAAGACATATCGATAACTGATTTGATCAAGCAAAAAACCGCCTCCATAGGTTGCTATAATGGCAGCCAGAGCGAGCTCCACCCGGACATAACCCATAAGCTTTGCTCGATCTTCATCCGGGTAAATATCCTTCATTATTCTGGTGTAGGCTGGGGTCCCAGCATACTCAAAAATCCAGTAAAGAAGGATAATCACCAGAAAGATTTCTGGCTTAAAGGCAAAAAATGTTAAAAAAAGAGAACATCGAGCGAGGATTTTCACACCGATCACCCAGGGCATTTTCTTTCTTTTTCCTGAGATGTGTGCCCAGTAAAACGTAAACAGAGCTCCAACGAAGGGAATGGCGGTAAGAAAAGCCATCTGGCCCGAAGTAGCCCCGATTTTTCTGGCAATTATAGGAAAGAAAGCAATGGTCAGTCCATAGAAAATTCCGTAGAGGAAACCTCCCGTAGAATCATAATAATAAGTCACTCTTATCCAGGATGGGACTCTTCTATTAAAAAACAAAAGCTTTTTCCTTTCTTGGCTGAAATTCTCTAACTTTTTTTATCATGACCTCGAAGTGAGGTTGGTAGTTAAAGGCGAGAAAAAACGGTATCCAGAATCTTTACTGCCTCATCTATATCTCTTTCCTCAATAATTAAAGGAGGGAGAAAGCGAAGGATTTTTTCCATCGTACAGTTAATCAAAAGACCCCTGTCACGACACCTGTTGACAATATCTTTACCGGGAAACCCCAGTTCAAGTCCAATCATCAATCCCTTACCCCTCATAGCTTTAATGAAGGAATATTTTTTCTTTAGTTCCTCCAACCCAACCCGAAAGTAGTTTCCCCTCTCTCGAGCCTTTTCAACTAGATTTTCTTTTCTCACCACTTTCAGGAAGGCCAGGGCAGCCGAGCAAGCTAGAGGATTACCGCCAAAGGTAGAGGCATGAGTTCCCGGCTCAAACGCAGAAGCAACCTTCTCTTTAGCCAGAGTTGCCCCTATAGGCATTCCTCCACCCAGGGGTTTAGCCAGAGTCATCACATCCGGCTCAATCCCGTAGTGCTGGTAGGCAAACATCTTACCTGTCCTCCCCAGACCACATTGAACCTCGTCTAAGATTAACAGAATCTCCTCTTTATGGCAGAACTGGCGAAGCTCACGTAGAAAGGTCTCTGAGGCTACATTTATCCCTCCCTCTCCCTGAATAGGCTCCAGCATTACCGCACAGGTTTTAGAAGAGATCGCTTTTTTAACTCCTTTTAGATCGTTGAAAGGGGCGTACTTGAATCCGGGAAGAAAAGGACCAAAACCATTTTGATATTTTGTCTGAGCAGTGGCTTTTAGGGTGGCCAGAGTCCTTCCGTGAAAGGAACCTTTCATAGTAATTATCTCATATCTTCTTCCGCCCAGCTTGCTACCAAACCTTCGAGCCAATTTAATGGCAGCCTCATTAGCCTCAGCCCCAGAATTAGAAAAAAATACCTTATCAGCAAAAGAGACCTCGCATAGGGCCTCGGCCAATTTAGTCTGAGGGTTAATATGATAAAGATTAGAGCAGTGAAGAAGTCTCTTGAGTTGACTTTCAACAGCTTTAACTATTTCTGGATGGCAGTGTCCTACAGCATTTACCCCGATACCAGAGATAAAGTCAAGATACTCTTTTCCATCACTGTCCCAAATCCTTACCCCTTCACCTCTTTCCATGGCTATAGGGATACGGGAATAGGTATGCATCACATATTTTTTGTCCAGTCTCACAACTCTTCGATTGTTCATTTTAAGCCTGCCTCTGGCTAACCTGAAATTTACCCAATTTCATTAGATGTACCAGGGGAATCTTGGATGGACAGACATAGGCACAGCAGCCGCATTCAATGCAATCCATAACCCCATAATCTTTTAGACTATCCCATCTTTCTGCCTTTACCAGACGAGCAAGGATGGTAGGAACAAGACCCATGGGGCAGTGGTCTATACAGCGGGCACACTTAATACAAGGCTCTTCCTCTCTGGCCACAGCTTCCGATTCGGTCAAAACCAGGATTCCAGATGTTCCCTTGATCACGGGAACATCTAGGGTATATTGGGATAACCCCATCATGGGGCCACCCATAATCACTTTGCTGGCGTTCTCTTTCAATCCTCCACATTCCTCAACTACACAAGAAAAAGGGGTTCCCAGAGGAACCCAGAGATTAGCCGGCTGGCTCACCCCGGAACCAGTGATGGTAACTACCCTTTCTAAAAGAGGCTTACCCCATTTTATGGCTTCAGCAATGGCTAGGGCTGTGCCCACATTACTCACCACCACCCCCACATCAAGAGGGAGTCCACCCGAGGGAACCTCACGATTAAGAATTGCCTTAATGAGCATCTTCTCTCCCCCCTGGGGATACTTCGTTTTTAAAGGAACCACTTGAATATTTCCCTTGGCTTTCAATTTTTCTCTCATCAAGGCTATAGCATCGCCCTTATTGCTTTCAATTCCCACATAACCTCTGGTAGCGCCAGTTACCTTGATAATCAGCCTTAAACCATACAAACAATCATCGGCTCTTTCCAGCATAAGACGGTGATCTCCAGTAAGATAAGGTTCACACTCACAGCCATTTAAGATTATGGTATCTATGGGTTTATTCTCGGGAGGGCTGAGTTTGACATGGGTAGGGAAAGCAGCCCCTCCTAATCCTACTATTCCAGCCTCCCGGATGATTTTTCTAATCTCTTTAGCCTCTAAAGATCTTGAACTGACTTCCCCTTTCTCCCAGACCTTTCTCCCATTGCCATTCCCCTCAATAATTATGGCCTCACCCTCACCTCCCACCGGGTGGGGAAGCTTCTCAATAGAGCTAACCTTTCCTGATATACTGGCGTGAATGGGACTGGAAATGAAAGAGTCGGCATCGGCGATTTTTTGGCCTTCTTCTACCAGGTCCCCTACTTTGACCAATGGTATGCCGGGAGCACCTGTATGCTGACTCAAGGGAAGGATAACCCGGGGAGGAGAAGAAATCTTTTTTATCTTTTTATCTTCACTTAATTCCTTCTTCTCCACCAAATGAAGTCCCTGCCTGAAAGTCTTCATCCTCACCTCTCCTATTTTTCGGGGTCAAAGCCGCAGATCTTCCTGAAGGATCTGGTGGCTTTCTCCAGATCCTCCTTTCCACTGAATATACTTGATGTACCGGCTACCAAGACATTGGCCCCAGCAGAAAGGACCTGCGGGACAGTTTTCTCATTGATATTACCATCTACTTCAACGTCTATGTTGAGCTCTTTTTCTTCGATTAGCTCTCGTAAGCGCTTGATTTTAGGTACCACTGCCGGAATAAAGGCTTGCCCAGCATATCCGGGATCAACGGTCATCAATAAGACCATATCAACCTCTGCCAATACATATTCAATCGAGGAAAGAGGTGTAGCCGGATTAAGAGCCACACACGCCCTCATTCCGTTTTCTTTGATTACATCGATTACACGGTACAGAAAATGACAAACCTCCACATGGATGGAGATGATGTTGCTTCCCACCTCAGCGAATCTGCCAATGTATTTCTCTGGATTAGTAATTTGGAGATGTGCATCAAACGGAAGAGAGGTTTTATCTCTTAAAGATTCGAGAATCAGCGGTCCCAGCATCAGATTGGGAACAAAATGGCCATCCATAATATCGAAGTGGAAGAGATCTATCCCTCCCTTTTCCAGTTTCTTTATTTCATCCCCCAGCCTGGTAAGATCTGCACACATTAATGAGGCAGCAACTTTCACTTTCATGTTTTTCTCCAGCCAAAGTTAATCTATGAGTTCAAGCCCAGATTCTCTATTTTTTTAGGGGTAGGTATCCCCTCCTTACTCCATCTTCTTGCCTCATAATACTCGTCAAGCTCAACTGCATACATATCCTCCTCCATCCGGCATTTCCTCTCCTTTCAAAAAAACCATCATTTTGATTCTGATAATTTTTAAACTTTGCCAACTGCTATTTTAAGGAAGCGATTTGCTCATAAATGGGCACCAGAGCTTGGTACGCATTCTTAAAGATAGGATATAGTCTCTCATATCTTTCCCGGGCCGAGGGACGAGGACTCTGGACCTCCACAATCTTTACCAACCTCTCTGCCACTCTAAAATTTTTAAAAATCCCCGTGCCTATTCCACCGGCAATAGCAGCCCCCAATGAGGTAGCCTCCTCTATTAAGAGAGGGCAAAGAATTTTTCTTCCATAAACATCAGCCATGATCTGGCGCAGCAGCCTTCCTTTCGCTCCCCCTCCAATGACCCTCACTTCCTCTACCCGAGCACCTTGATGCTCAAAAGCATCCAGGATAATCTTCAGGTTAAAGACAATACCCTCCAGAACAGATCTAATAAGATGTTCTCTTTTATGAGTAAGGGTAAGACCGATAAATGCTCCCTTTGCATCCGGATTCCAGTAAGGACTTCTCTCCCCCATTAAATATGGTAGAAAAAGTAAATTTTGAGCACCAGGCTCAACCGATTCTGCCTTCAAATCCATAATTTCATAGGGATCTACCTTTGCCTCTCTGGCAGCTTCAGTCTCCACCCAGCAGATATTATCCTTGAGCCACTGATAAGCTCCTCCGGCGGTCTGCATAGTACCGGCAGGCATAAACATTCCCGGATCAAGGTGAGAGAAGGTAAATGTTCGTTTTTCTGGATCATAAATAGGTTTTCGACTGGCCAGAGCAATCCAGGAAGAAGAACCCACGTAGTTATAAGAACTCCCTTCCCTTACCACTCCCGCTCCTACCGCAGCACAAGGTCCATCACCTCCACCCATCACTACCGGGGTGCCCGGCCCAAGGAAAGCCTCTTCACTAATTTCTCTGGTGACCTCACCCACTACATCTATAGAAGTATGTAATTCAGGCAAAATTTCCACGGGGATCCTGATCAGCTTTAACATCTGGGAAGACCACTCTCTTTTCTGGATATCAAACAGATTCATCCCCGAGGCATCAGAATAATCAGTAGCAAACCGATGAGTTAATCGGTAAATAATATAATCCTTGGCATGTACGAACTTATGCACCTTTTTGAAAATTCCCGGTTCATTGTCCCTGACCCACATGATCTTGGCCGCTGAATAAGTGGGACTGATGCGATGACCAGTAATTGTATACACCTCATCTTCTCCCACAATCTCCCTAATTCGGTTTGCCTGCTCAACTCCCCTTTGATCTGCCCAGATAATGGAGTTTCGTAAAGGATTTCCCTGCTTATCCAGAGGCAGACATCCCATCATCTGTCCACTAAAGCTCACGCAAGCCACATTTTTTTTAGATATTCTGGCCTTTTTTAATAGATCTTGCGTAGAAACACAAACCGCTTTCCACCAATCCAGGGGGTTCTGTTCCGCCCAATTCACTCCAGGATAATGGGTCGCATAACTATGAAAACTACTAGCTACGAGCTTTCCGGCTGAATCGTAGAGGGTCGCCTTATTGCCGGTGGTGCCCAGGTCATGGGCTAAAATATATTCTTTTTTCATTTTTAGAAGGTTTTTGTATTGACTAGCACAGATTTAAATGTTTTATCTTCTCCTGGTATACCTTTCAATAAACCGGTATGGGTAGGGAAGGGGGATATCGCTCGCTTTTTTCAGTTTATTCATCTCCTCCTCTGAAAGCTGCCAACCCATACACCCTAAATTTTCTTTTAACTGCTCTAAGGAGCGTGCGCCCAGAATGGGGGCAGTTATACCGGGCTGTTGCAGAATCCAGTTCAGGGCTATTTGAGCAGGAGTTTTTCCGCGATTTTTGCCTATTTCAATAAGGTTATCAATAACCCGCCAGGTGAGTTCACTTTCACGCTGCTCTGGTTGATCATCCCATCTATCTTTCCTACCGACCCTACTGTTGGGTGGAGGGGACTGATTTCGCCTGTACTTGCCTGCAAGCCATCCACCTGCTATGGGAGACCAGGCCAGAAAGCCTAGTCCCTCCTCTCTGCAGAGAGGAAGAAGCTCCCACTCGGTACTTCTCACAATGAGGCTGTATTCGGCTTGCAGAGACCTAAAAGATTCCCATCCGTGAATTTTGCTGAGCATTAAAGCTTTTTGGAGTTGAGAGGCAGTGTAATTAGAAGCCCCCATATAACGGATTTTTCCCGCCCTCAATAAATCATCCATGGCACCCAAGGTTTCTTCTAATGGTGTTGAGATGTCAAAACAGTGAACCTGGTAAAGATCAACGTAATCGGTTTTTAGCCTGCGTAGGCTCTCATTGATTGACTGGAAAATGTGCTTTCGTGATGCACCTGTATCATTAGGACCATCTCCGGTAGGGAAAAAGACTTTAGTAGCAATAATCACCGAATGTCTGTTTTCTCTCGCTTTCAGCCAGGAACCGAGCATTGACTCTGCTACCCCGTTATTGTATATATCAGCGGTGTCGAAAAAATTGCCTCCCGCCCCCACGAACAAATCTGCCATGGCGTGCGCGGTTTTCTCGTCTGCGCCCCAGCCGAATGTCTGTGTCCCGAGGACAAGCTCAGAAACCTTCAGCCCGGTATCCCCAAGAAATCGGTACTGCACGTCTTCCTCCTTTTTATCTGTTGTAAAAAATTATAGTCTCTCTGTTTAATAAATCAAGAAAAGCAACATAAATATTCTTATTAACAAAAGCAAACGGTGCAAGTTAACTCTGAGGTAAAATTCATTTATAATTCCTGGAAACCCAGTCTTCCATAATAGTCTGAGTAGCACTTGTTCCTAGACGGGTTGCTCCCGCTTCAATCATGGCGAGAGCATCACTTAACCCACGGATTCCACCGGATGCCTTGACACCGAGACGAGGACCTACTGTCCGATACATTAATTTTATATCTTCGACCTTAGCCCCTTCGGGACCAAAACCGGTCGAGGTTTTGACATAATGAGCCCCCGCTTCTTCCGCCAGCTTGCATGCCTCGATCTTCTCGTGCTCATTCAGGTAACACGTCTCCAGGATTACTTTCACCAGAGCACCTCTTCCGGCTTCCACCACCTGTTGGATCTCTTCACGCACATACTTGTAGTCACCTTCTTTCAAAGCTCCAACATTAAGGACCATATCAAGCTCCGCAGCGCCATCTTCTACAGCTCGTTGTGCCTCGGCCTTCTTCATTACAGGAGCATTTGCTCCCAGAGGAAAACCAATCACCGCATCTACTTTTACCTCAGAGTTTTTCAAAATGTCGGCACAGAGTCTCACATAGCAAGGATTGACACAGATCGCGGCGACCTTGTATTTCAAAGCGATGCTACAGCCTTCTCTAATCTCTACTTCAGTAGAGGACGGTTTGAGAACAGCATGGTCTATAGTCTTTGCCAATTGTTTCTCTGTAAGAGATGAAACTTCTAGCTTCTGTATAACTCTTTCCCATCCACCGTTTGGCATGGATTCACCTCACTCTTTGAAGTCACCAGGACCTGCATCATAACCTGGATATGGCGTGACATTACCTCCCGTATATCATGCCACGGAAGGTGTCAACGGTATGACCAAATCTATTCTTTGAGTGCACCGAAGGTAAGTCCGCGAACAAGGAATTTTGATACAAACGTTGTCAAAATCACCACGGGAATAATACCTATGAGGGATATAGAAGCCACCTTCCAGAACTCAAGACCCTTACTGGTAAGAGCTCCTGCGATAAGAATAGGAATGGTAGTTGCCTTGTGGAAACCGAGCACCAAAACGAAGATGAACTCATTCCAAGAAAAGATGAAGGACAGAACATAAACTGCAACTAAACCTGGAGCTGCTAAAGGAAGCGCAATCCGAAAGAAAGCTCCCAAATGTGAACAACCGTCTATGAAAGCCGCATCTTCCAAATCCCGAGGGAGATCCCTGAAAAAATCCATCATTAACCATACACCAAGAGGAAGGTTCAAGACCGTATGTGCCATAATGATGGCAAGAGGGTTGTCCAAAAGTCTTAAGGTTCTCATGAAGAGAAAATAAGGAATCACCACCGCAACTGGAGGGAACATCCGATTCGAAAGAATCCAGACTGCAATATCCTTGTTTTTCCAACCTCTGAATACGAACCGACCCAACGAGTAGCCCGCAAAAGCTCCAAGCAGAAGCACTAAGGCACTCGAACAGGAGGCAATGAGGATAGAGTTCTTTAGAGACCTCAGCGTTCTCTCTCCCGCGGTTATGAATACAAAATGCCAACCCTGCAGAGTGGGTTTGAACTGTACCCAGGGAATGAAAGTCGGGTTGAACGCATCCCCTGTATGCTTAAAGGAGGTGATTACCGCCCAGAAGATTGGGAACATGGTCCAAATTGTGAAAACTACCATTATCAGCCATAAAATGGTCCAACCAAGTGGGGATCTTTTTTGCGTTCCAAGCTCTATCCTTCGCTGACGTCGCAGATTCTTGCGCTCGTTTCTTTGATTGTCCACGGGCTACCTCTAAATCTTCTTCCTAAGCCGGGATAATAGAATTAATGATATCCCTAGTACGATGAGGAGAAAGATCCATGACATGGCCGATCCTTTTCCCAGGTTCATCCACTTTATTCCTGTAAGATACACATAAAATGAGAGGGCTTCTGTAGCATTCGCCGGACCAGCACTGGTAATACCGAAGATAAGCTCGAAAAGTTTAAACGCATCAATAATCCTAATAAGGACAATGGTTACAATAATCGGTGCAACTAAGGGAAAAGTAATCTTTCGAAAAACCTGGAAGTTTGAAGCACCGTCTACGGCTGCAGCATCATAGATTTCAACCGGAAGAGCTTGAAAGGCAGCGAAAAGTACCAGGAACATAAAGGGCGTCCACTCCCAAACATCAACCATTACGATTGTGAACGGCGCAACAACAACAGATGTAGTCCACTTTACCTTGGCAAGCCCGATTGTCTGAAGAGCGGTATTTATGATTCCAATGTCAGGATGAAGCATCATTTTCCATAGGAAGGCTACTGCTATGGGAGGGCAGGCCATTGGGATAAGGAATAGAACTCGGAAAAAGTTTCGCCCTCGAAAATTATTGTGGAGAAGATGAGCTAGTCCCAGACCTATACCCAGTTGAATTACCACAGTCAAGAAGACAAAACGAACCGTAAACCACAAAGCGCTCCAGAACCTGGGGTCTTTGAACAGGATGTCCCGAAAATTAGTGATACCTGTCCATTCAGGGTTTTCCATTATTGTTGCCAGCCACTTGGTGAAAGACAGGCGAAGTGACCAGGTTAGGGGGAAGATAGCCATTACAATAAGGTAAGCAAGGCAGGGTAGAAGAAAAAACCACTTTATGACGTGTTTACGGTATGCGTATTTCAATTCCACCTTTAGGTTTTACAAGTATTGATTTGCCTGGTCCCGAAGAAAATCCGGGACCAGGCAAAGGAACTCTTCGAGGTCTGTCCTATCCTATTCTAGACCAAGAGATTGTCGGTAGTAGCGCTGCTGATCTTCCTTGCCGTATTCATCCGTAATCCTGACCCAGTCATCATAAAGGGCAGCACAGGCATCCTCCGGAGTTGTTGTTAGCGCTAATACTCCAGCAAGGCGGGTATCAAGGGCGTCGTAGTATTTTTCTCCTCCAGGTATCCTGAGGTCGGTTACCGCGTATGGATCTGTCAGGATGTCCACGATTGCCTTCTGATAGCCCTTTGCCGCATTAGGATCCCAACCTCCCCTTTCCCAGAGGCCTAAGACCCCTGGATCAAAGTGAGATTTACGGTATGGGTTAACACCGGTATAGCCGTGAATACCGCAGGCATCCAAGAGACTCCGATCGGGGTTGGTAATGTAGGTTACCCAGTGATAGGCCATATCCACATTTTTTGTGGCTTTGGGAATTATCCAGACCCATCCTCCAAAGTTAAGGAAGTTAACCTGGTGATCCTCCTGGACCCATTTCTTGTTTAGGTGATCCCAGTATTTCCTGGCCCCGGGAAGAGGTCCATAGCCGAGCTTACCCTTCACCTTGGAGCCGTACTCATCCGGATACTGCTCCATGATTCCAACATCTCCCCAGTCAAATCCTAAAGCTGCAATGCCGGAAACGTAAGCGTACCGGAACTCAGCGTACCCATACCCCAAAAGTCCTGGAGGTGCAAATTTCGTAAGCTCCTGAAGCCTTGTGAAAGCTTCGATCCAGCCGGGGGTATTGCAGAGTGGCTCCATAGTATCGGCATCGAAGAAGATGTTTGAGGTGGTGTTGCTGGGTGGACCAGCCTTGGTGGCATATTGAGCAACAAGGTTGAGAATCTCCCACATGGCCTGTGTCTTCTGTTGGGCGATGAAAGCACATCCGTACTCGATCTCGCCATCGTTATCCCAGTCCCATCCATTGAAAAATTCCGAGATGTCGCGAACTTCAGTCCAATCTTTAGGCGGCAGATGGTAATCATAGCCATACTTCTGCTTGAATTTCTCTTGGTACTCAGGGACCTCAAGAGCATCTTTCCGATAGTAGGTCATGTGGTTATCCCCATCGTATGGGAAAGCGACTGTCTTGCCTGCCCATCTGGTGATTACCTTAATTGCCGGGAGAATATCATCCCAGTCAGGGTAGCCGTATTTTGTGAATAGGGGATCCAACTCGACAACATGACCCCCACCGGCAACATCTCCCAACCAGCTGGAGGGGATAGCAGCAGTATCGAAGGTGCCAGTCTTGCTTGTGAACTCAATCCACAGCTTATCACTCAAACCTGCATAGGGGACCACAATGACGTTGATTTTACCACCAGTTTCCCGCTCCCACAGAGGCTTCCAGGCATCGACTACCGGTACGTGCGTGCCCTCGACCATTACGGCAATCGTTCTTCCTGTGAAATCTACTTTTTCACCGGTTGCCACAAGCGCCGTTGATAGGAGCAAACAAAAACTTATCAAAGACACAAAAATGAGCCTTTTATACATGAGCCTTCGCTCCTTTCGACTTACTTCACTCTTTCTCTGAAAGTTCCTCTTTGAAGAAACTCAATTGCTTCACACCTTCTTTATTCAGAGAAACTTTCTTTTTCCCTAGCTAACGGGCCCCGCCTGCTTTTCACCTCCTTCTGGCCTTATTTTTAGCTTTTTTCTTTGCCAAAGATCTAACTTCCTACCTAATTATTATTATGTTAGCAAACCTTTTTTTGTCAAGTGGTGCCTTCTCTATTTCCTGGTGAAATCTTGGACATCAAATCTTTCTTCTAGGCTTTCCTTCTTGTTATCACCATAAAGACTCTACTTAGAAGAGGAAGTATCCACATGAGAAGTAGGATGAAAAAGAAAGGAGAGATAGCTAGAGGAGTAGTTTTTCTTCTTACCTGAACAATTTCATTCTCCGGTATCGATTGTTGGGCTAGATCCTCAACGGCTCTGATCTCGTAGGCAATTGCTTTACCTTGCAAAGCTCTAGAGGGAGCCCATCCGAGATGGTTTGACCTTCCCGTGGCTTCAGCCCAGATCCAACCGGATTGGCCATAAAATTTGAGAGTAGCATTGGCTTTTCGATATCCCGGCAAATAAACAATCGCAGCCGCATGACCCGGGACAAGAACTACAGCAGAGCGATAGCCGGCTGCCTTATACATGGTGGCCAGAAGAATAGCCAAGTCCTCGCAGTCTCCCCGGGCATTACCCTTCTCTATTCTGGCCACTAGCTCATCCGCATTGAGGGCAAATTCACGATACCCAAATTGATCGAGATCACTGGTGTAGCTGACTCCATCTCTGGCAAAGCGAAATATTTTTTCCGCCCTCTGGTAAGAATCGGGATATTTTGCTAAAAATTCCTTTCCATATTTATAGGCAAGATCACTGTTTTTACCCAAGCTCTCAAAAGCTATTATGGGGCGAAATCCTTCTTTAGTAACTTGAAAAAAACCATCAACACCTTCAGCTCTTGTCCGGCAGATACGCCAGGAATCATAGATCTGGTTATCTTTTTTATAGAAAATTTCCTCAATGGCCTGAGTTGGCGAGGCTAGAAAGACCCACCCAGCTATACCGAATAAAATTATCTTTACCCTCATTTTATCTTACAAAGACATGGTCAGAGCTGCATGTAATATGATTCCCAGAAATACCAGATAACCAAATACATAAATCCCCACGGCTAGAGAGTTATCCTTAATACTGAGAAAGGGAATTTTGGGGGTCAATTTGTTAAGTATATTAAATAAGGCAATACCAATGAGAAGACTTACAAAAAAGCAGATACTTATCAAAGCAAGCCTCCTGAAGCCCATCAGACTCTGAACCAATGATCCACCGATAGCCAGGGGTGCTGTGCAGGAGCCATGAATGATAAGACCAATGAAGATGATAAACCCTGCAATAAAGAGCCCCACAGAAACTGGATCCTTTCCTATACGCTCTCTTTCATGAATTCTGGGGGTTAAGGCATCCAGTATCCTTATTCCTAATAAGCCCAGAAATGTGCAAAGAAAAGATATCAGCACCAATCTGACAGTCCAGAATAAGGCTAAAAGGTAAAATGGGACCGATGGGCCTATCTGCATTTTGCTCCTCCTTCAGTATTTAAGGAAATTTCCTCCTTAGTTTTTAACTACTAGAATTTTGAGGTTCTCTTTGTTTTATGATACACTATAAGCCTTCCCCTGTCAATTAGTCCTATCAAGCCAATAGCCCCCTTTCAAAATCTAAAATTTGTGGTATCATAACCAAGAAATGATGAATAAAAGGTCGAGCTAGAAGCATGTGAAAATCGTAAGCTTGCCAACGAATGGATTTATAGGTGGTTTCGGCGGATAAATCTTGAAGAGAGAAGACAAGAAATATGAAGTATAAGGAACGAATCAAGGATCCCATGTTCTGGAGAATAGTAGGAATAGTCAGCCTGGTAGGCGGAGCTATCGTATTTTATATCCTGGGTACTACACCCTTACCTTCCCCACCCGAAATACTACCTCCCAAAAGTTTAGAATTCACTATCTACCTTCTTTCCACGAGCTGGCTCATCTCCTCTACCGGGGTAAAAATAGGCCTGATTCTTAACAAGTCTTGGATGAAATTGGGTATCTTTAGTTGTATTTGTTTTGTATTCCTCTTGATCAATATGGGACTTATGCAAGCTGCATTGGTAAAAGAGGCGCCCATTCCAGAACCTCAGCCGAATTCTCTCTATCCATATAACCTGGTGGCCTGGTGGTTTGTGAGCTGGTTCTGGATAGACCTGCTGGTAATAATAACTAGCTGGATGAAAAAGAGATGGCTTCGAAATACAAGTAGTTAGGTGGTCAGGAGGTCATGTTTTTCCTTGAGCATTTTGCGAATAGGTAGATGATAAGGGCATTTTTCTTCACATTCTTCACACTCGTTGCAAGCCTCAACATTGACCTTTTGCCTGGCATAGATGTCTCGGCACAATTCTCTTGCCTGAGGCACCTTCACTTTGTCTCCTAATTCTTGAATGAGATAAATGGGGATTCCCTCCGGACAAGGCATACAATACATGCATCTTCGGCAGAAGTTCTCCTCTAAAGGATGACAAACCTTTTTTAACTTCTCGAGTTCCTTTTCTGATAGAGGAAGCGGAGCCCTGCCCACAATAGCGTTAGATTCAACCTCCTTGGGTTGAATCATACCAGGGATCACCGTGGATACGCTTTGCGCAAGTATCCACCGTAGAGAAAGCTCCGGTTCAGTTATCACGCCACCGGCTAAAGGCTTCATACAGATTACCCCTACTTCCTGTTCCTTGGCAGCTCTCAGTAAAGCTCGCTCATCAGGACCGTCCTCAATAATATTAAAGGGCACCTGAACTGTCTCGAAATCCTCATTTCTGATGGCCCTGAGTAACACATCAGGATTATGGCCAGTGATCCCGATGTGATTTATCTTACCCTCCTCTTTGGCTTTCTTGAGTCCCTGCAATGAGCCATTTGGCCTGATCACTTGATCCAGCGTCTCTGAGTCGTTTACAAAATGAACCTGATAAAGGTCTATTACCTTTACTTGCAGTTTTCTCAGAGCAGCATCCACATCTTCAAGGGCCTGTTGAAAGCTACGACAGGGAGATTTGGTAGCCAAAAGGCACTCTTCTCTTCTTCCCTTGATCCCTTCACCAATCTTAACTTCACTGTCTCCATAGCCTTGGGCAGTGTCGAAAAAGTTAATTTTGTAGTCCAGAGCTAGTCCAACCAGTCTTCGAGCTTCCTCCCTCCCCAACTTCTGAATGGGGATCCCCCCAAAACCTATGACTGACACCTCAAGAGCGGTCTTGCCCAATCTTCTGAGCTCCATTTTCCTCCCTCACTTAATTTTTTCCTTTTGATGAGAATCTTCCAAAAGATATTTAAAGAGAAATCCTCCTTCTGGGAAACTTTGGCCACTTATATCTCTGTGTGCGTTCTGAAGAGCCTCCAGAATTCACTTATTTAGGATAGCTATCTTGCCCACCATGGTTGTACCTTTTTCACTGGTGACAAAAACAAGGTAAACCCCTCTGGCAACCCACTCTCCGGCTTCGTTAGTACCATCCCAAGCGGCTGTTTTTGACCCTTCCTCCAGGGTCACCTCATCATTCTCCTCCAGGATTCGCACTAGATTTCCCGCAACGTCAAAAATACGAACCATAACTGGAGAGTCTAAAGAAAGATCGCTGATTCTAACCCCTTGGCCTCTTTGAAGATCACAGGGGTTAGGATAGATGGTGATCGAATCACCTGGAGAAGTCCTTTCATTCAAGGAGATAACTTCCTTTACGTCATTATAAAGCGAAGTGTCGGCTCTAATGCCTATTCGATTCCCACCCGGCCTCCAGGCATAGAAAGCTAATCCATTAGAAACCAGGTCATAGTCTTCAAATACTTCATACATTTCCTGAAGATGACCAGTTGGATTAAGGTAATCACTTTCATTACTATCGTAAAATGCCTGAATAATAGGAATAACCGGATAGTCTCCCTTTCTATGGGATAGAAATCGAGTAATGCATAGGTTCATATAGAGATTGACAGTTTTTTCACCTCCCTTTACGTAAGGATACATGGCAAAAAAAAGAAGATCGAAGGCCTTCTCCGTAAAATAGGACTGCCATTTTTCCTCGGCGTTACTGCCTCTAACTGCTATTGATACAGGCTTCGTGTCCAGGCTCTTTACCAGGTTGTAGAACTCCTCCTGGGAGGCTTTAGGGATTCTATGTGAAGCTGGTTCATCCAGAATGTACCAACTATAGATAGCAGAGTGCGATTTCCATTTGTTAACCTGTCTTTCTATCTCCGCTCGGTTCAGGAAATCCGTCTCCTTGTCATAGTAAGGTAAAGGAACAAAGACCTTAAATCCATATTGGTAGCAAAGATCAAGGTAGTCTTCTATTACTTCATCGCTCTGCCACATTAAAATATAGTCGAGCACCGCATTAAAATGAGCCTCCTGGGCAAGATCAAAATCCTTGTTTTCGTTGGTTCTTTCAGTAAATGCGTATGCCAGTTCAATTTTTTCATCCAGCCCGGATGACCAGCCTAAACTCACGTCTTTTCCGAAAAAAAACGCACACCACATAAGAAGGCTAGTGAGAAAGATAATCTTTTTCAGCATTGTTTCTCTATTTGTCACAATTCTAGAGTCTAAAAGCAACCCCCCCTCTCAGTAAGAAACCATTCCAGATTCCCGCATCTATTAAGAAATGAAAATCATCGGTTATCTCATATTTCAAACCAATATTAAGCTGAACAATAACTGGCGTGAGCTTAGGCTTAATATGGTCCAGAATCCCTAGATCTATCTTATCGGAGTAGGCCTCAGACTCAGATTCTCCGGTAGCGCCATCATAAAAATTACCATCAGCCTCATAAGAAAGATATCCTGATAGAGAAGCCAAACCAAAGCCAAGGCCAAAATAAGGATGGAATCTTGCCGACGGCTTGATATCCCATCGAAAACTTAAATGATATGAAATCAGGTCTATCAATAATTCACCCGTACCCAAGCCTTCAAAATAGCTACCGTCGCTAAATTCGTCCGTGGCTGACCCTTCTAAATCAAGCCTCATTTCTGTCTTTTCTAGGGACAACCCAAGACTAAAAGAGCCTTCTCTTCCTGCAGGATATAATCTAATTTCAACTCCGAAATTATATCCGGTAGAATCTAAACTAAAGTCCTGGTGGTAGTCCCTCTCCAATCCCGACTTTTCTGGATGTTCCTCTATAATTGCTTCTTTGAGCTCATCTCCGAGCGTATCCTCTACCACATCTTCCAAATAAGACTCTAAGAAACTCAAGTTCCAGCCACCATAATGAAGATCCACCTCCCATTTTCCTTTGGCAAATCCTGGTTGACTGATAACCAAAGTAAAACCACTGATGAGAAAAATAAGGGCTATTTGTCTCATTGTCTCACTTTCAGAAAATGCTTATTATCAGGCCTTCCCTATGAAACTTTTACTGAATCGGCATAGACAATATAAGCTTAAATACCCTCTCCCTGGGAAAACCATGGCTGATTTCTGGGCTTGGCCTGGGGTTTATTTTTATTGGCAAAGATAAGACCTTTTCTTTCTTCTAATTTTTCCAGTTTTTCCTCCACCTTTCTTATCCTCTTCACCAGGATATTGACTGCCTCAGCTACCGGATCGGGCAGCTTACCGTGCTCTAAGTCTATCAATGGCTTTACCAGAAGTTTTTTAGCTTCCACTACTCTACCCGGGACTCCTACTACGGTAGCTCTAGGTGGAACCGGTTTTACTACCACAGAACCAGATCCAATCCTAGCACCGTCTCCTATCTTTATCGGTCCGAGGATGGTGGCCCCGGCGCCAATAACTACATAGTTACCTACGGTAGGGTGGCGTTTCCTCTTCCCCAGGGTAGTTCCTCCCAGGACTACTCCTTGATAAAGCAAGACATCATCTCCGATCTCAGATGTTTCTCCAATCACTACCCCCATACCATGATCAATGAAGAATCTTCTGCCAATTCTAGCTCCGGGATGAATTTCAATCCCGGTTAAGAAGCGACTGATATGGGAGATTAATCTGCCCAAAAACTTAAAGTGGTGTGCCCAGAGAAAATGGGCTAGACGATGAAGCGAAATGGCATGTAAACCTGGGTAGCAAAATATCACCTCCCACACATTCCTGACAGCTGGATCTCGGTCAAAGGCGACTTTTATATCTTCTTTTAAGCGTTCAAACATCTCTAACTTGTCCCTTCGTGTCTGGTGTTTTCTCGATGTTATACACAGGTAACATTTTCGTCAAATATTCTCTTGAGGTGGTTCTATACTATAAACATAATAAATTTCGTCAACTCATCTATGAGAAGTTATGCCCTATAATCGTTGCGAGACACGGCTCTTGTGTAGTCTATCTAAAGGGTAGTAGGTCTGGCAAAGTGCACTTAAAGATGAATTGAAGGCTCTCTCGGCCGGCGCCTGGTGGGGTGAAAAATATGCTGGGGAAAGGATTCCTACCTTGGAGGAGCTAATCCCTAAATTTAGATAACCCCGCCATTTCTGTTTTTAGTGGTCTCTTGCTGACCATTTCTGCGTATCTTAATCATTGA
>NJBP01000086.1 GCA_005223085.1 Candidatus Aerophobetes bacterium Ae_b3b
CAAATTGTTAAGCATTACTAACCCTCCTTATCATTTCGTTCATGTTACTAGTAAGCATTAATAGTCATTTTTCAAGTGCATTCCAGGAAAACTGATAGATATTGCTGGGATTAAGGTGGATCTCTCATAGTTTCTCCTTTCTTTAGCAAACAACAGATCGTTTCCCAAATTCAAGAGTTTCCGGAAGGAAACGACAAGCAGCTCTTCGATAACTGAATCTCTGTTCTGCTGTTAATGTGAGACAAGTGTTAGCATATAGCTTTTGTGGGGTTTGTCAATTTGGAGGGTTGAAAGACCGTGTTTTAAGGGTTTGCAGAAGGGAAGCTGAGAGACCTTCTGAGCGAAAGGAAAATGTGCCTACCCAGGTTATCCAGAGGAGAACCCATTCTTTCAAATAGAGGGAATGGGTTTTTGCTTTTTATTGGTGGCAAAACTCCTTTTTCAGCAGAGGCAATTTACGCAAAACACAGCCCTTAAAACGGGTTTTTGACACCCCTTAGTTTTGAGCTAAAATTATGAGTAAATTCTTCAATAACAATCAAAACAGGAGGCATTGCCGTGAACAAAGCAGAGTTAGTAGAGCAAGTAGCTAATCAGACAGGGTTAACAAGGAAAGCATCTAGGGAAGCGGTTGATGCAATAGTCTCAGCTATAACCGACTCCCTGGTCAGAGAAGAAAAAGTTACTTTAGTCGGCTTTGGCACTTTTCAGGTTATGGAAAGAAAGGCAAGAAAAGGAAGAAATCCACAGACAGGGCAGACTATTCAAATACCGGCTAAGAAAGTCCCCAAGTTCAAACCAGGGCAAGGGCTAAGGGAGAAGGTGAAGTAAAGAGAGGGGTCGGCTCCGAACGGATAGACAAGAAGATAGCTGGGAAAAGGAGGACGAAATGGTAAAGAGAGTTCTAATAGGGATACTGACCGTTTATTCGCTGATAGCCTTTGGCTATAGTATGGGTTTGGCAAAGATAAATCAGCAGTTACGGGAATATAGAGATCCTGAGAGTGCTCTTTTGTGGTCTTTTCTTGCTACTGGGGGTCATATTAGTGGAAATGCCACTTATCATATCACTTCTTATAAGGGTACATCGGGCATAGAAAGCGAACTGAAATTTCCCCTGAATAATTCTTTACTGGGTATTGAGGGGAGTTTACATTATAAAAATCCCAATAATGGGCAAGATAAAGCTAAATTAAGTATTGGATGGTATACTAATACTAGTGATTATGCAGGGAAGCTGAAAGATTCTGACTGGCTCAGTAATGACTTAGATATTGTCTTGACAGGCTCCGCTCACAGCGGTAAGGACATTTATTCCGAATCAGATGCAGAAGTAAGAGCCAATATAATCGATGTAAGGTATGTATATAATTTCTATTCTACTAAAATTTTGAACATCGGATCAGTGATAGGATATAAACGTCAGAAATTTGAATATGATGCTAGCAATGTGGACCAGATTGGTTATGGTCCTTATGTTCACTATCAAACAGTATCTGTTTTAGGACCCGTATTGGATTATGAGGTAGAGCATAGCATCCCCTACTTAGGATTAAGCGCTGAGGTATTGTCCGGAAATAGATTTCGGTTAAATGTGAGAGCAGTTTATTCTCCTCGGACTTGGGCTCATGATAGAGATGATCATATTCTAAGGTATAAACTTAGCAAAGGAAACTGCGAAGGAAATGCTTACTTTGTCACTATGAATGCTAACTGGAAATTCTCATCCAATTGGTTGCTGCAAATAGGAGGCGAATATACGGGTATTAATACGGAGGGAACGCAATATCAAGAATTCTATGCAGGTTCTCATATGGGTGAGAGCTATACAGTGGAGGATAGGATAACTTCCTCTATTTTGATGGGTTTCGTAGGTTTTGAATATAGATTCTAGAGATTGCTGCAAAGTTATGTGATGGTTTTGGTTAGCATCATCTCCAACTTCCTTGAATGTCACATAATTAGCCAAAATAAGGAGTCTTAGTCTTTTCAGTGAAGCGAAGAGGCAGTAGCCGAAGACCAATCAAACAAACAAAGGTAGAGGTCAAACCACGGGAGAAAAAAAGGGCACAAATAATAACTGAACTAGCCCAAAGTATTATCCAAATCGAGGTGATGGCTAATAAGGGAAAGAATCCCGTGCAAAATGCCATTGTTGAGATAGTATCTCATCGAGGGATACCATATCGTAATGAACTGACTGATGCTAATGGACAAACCAATGAGATTACGCTAGCACGAACTACTGGAAAAGATGATTTGTCCTTGGGTCGAGGTTTCAAATCGGCACCATCAAAATTCTTAGCTTCCTTAGCAAAAACTTTCCTTCACATCATCCTGGTGCAGTAGACTAAAAAAAGATCAGAGTTGAAGGAATTCAAGAAAAAGAGTCTTATCGCACTATTTTGCGGCGAGACTTTGCACTGAAATAGAGCAAAACACATTAGCTTAGTTGTCCTGGATTCTTTAGGAGATAAATCAATATAGTGTAAGAATAGCTTATAGTAGCTTTCGGGATCTTTCTTCAGCAAACGGCAAGAAAATTGCTCTAAGAATAGTCGGCATTCCGGTTACACTGCAGGGAAGGAGACGAGGAGCAGCGCTATTTGTCCCGTGGTTCATCAACAGACAATCAGAAGCCGAGGGACCTCTTGGTCCTCAGATCTTGCCGGGGATTGAATTGGGCATTGACAAAGTTTTTTTGGCGGGGAGAAGCGCGGTATATTTCTGGTCAGGTAGAGAAATGGAGGATTTTGAGAGTGTGGAGATGGATGGCTTAGAAATTGCAATATTAAAAGGAGGGTAAAATGAAGTTGGCGGTAAATGTTAAAAGGTCCCAATTGCGGGGGGTGTTGCAGGAGTTAGGGAAGAGTTTTCCTGATATGGAGATCGTGATCAATATCAAGGAAGAGGAATCTGAGGAAGAGGAATCTGAGGAAAAACGTCCGAACTATGAGAGTCTCACTACAGAGGATCTTGAGAAGATACAAGAGAAGGAAAAGGAGATGGAGAAAAAGGAAGAATATTCAACTTAAAAAAAGCTCCCAGCAGTCGAGTAGTGATCTCGTTGCTGGGAGGTGGTACTTAAATCAAAACCTTCATAGCAATATCGTATGAAACTTGGAAAGAGTCTCAATCTTTATTGATGAGCTTTTCCTCTAGCACAAGGTCTTCTTATCTGCCAAGGGGATCAAGAGATAATTGCAGAGCAACGACTGCCTATTTCCTCAGATCCGACTGGGATCTTCTGGCAAGGATCTCTCAATATGCTGGAAGACTTAGGGCTGAACTGGTTAGGGAAGCTGTGGCTGAATACACTAAGAACTCGGTTCACTAGATATTTGAATAAGAAGTTCACCTGGTCTCTTGATGAATGGTGTAAGAAGCACCCGTTCTTGGGAAAGTTGTAGTGGCATTGTAGCCATAAGAATTTTGGACTGGACTTCGGTACTGATCTAATGCATGCTAGCGTACTGACGAAAAAAGGAAGGGTACTAGAGATTGGAGCTTCGAGACCCTTCTCCGGACCTGACATAATACGGAACAATTCGCGATCATTGGGAAGGGTCCTGTTGTCAATCTATTCAGTCATTCACATTTAAATGACTTGACACGGGGGATACCCCAATTCTGGAAATGGAACCTCAATTCTTTTTCCACCGTTCATAGCTGATTCATGAGCACATATACCAGCCATTGTCCAGTTAGCCGCTGTAACAGCGTCACTAAAAGATTCCCTCTCTTCGACTATGGCACGTATAAACTCATGCGTCAGATGGGGATGTGAACCTCCATGTCCTGAACCCTGTACGAAGGATGTATGTTCATGTTCATCATCATACACTCCTCTTATTGTGTATGGTGCAATTTCTTTTGGCAAAAGGTGTCCGTAGTCCAGAACTTCTATTCTCTTTGCATCTTCATATCCTGAATAAATAACAGACCCTTCACCTACAATCTGCTCCCATTCAAAGGAAAGCTTTGTGCCATATACGTCGAAGCTTTCTCTGTACTGTCTGATTGTGTCAAACAGCGACCTCGTGACCTCACATACAAGGTCGGAGTCGCGGAGTTTCAGATGAGCGGTTTCGATGGCGAAGGGAGAGTTGTACTTTTCGATATACTCTTTTCTGATTGTCCCGGAGCCATGGCACACCACAGACTCGACTTCCTTCTTAGCAAGCGCCAACAGGGGACTCACCGCATGGGTTGCATAGTACATAGGAGGAAGGCCGTACCAGTACTTCGGCCAACCCGGCAGGCTCATGTTCTGCTGGTGAGAGCCTCTCAGGAACTGGATCTTGCCTAGCTTCCCGGATTCAACCAGCTCTTTTGCATAGAGAAACTCTCTGGTATAGACGGCCGTCTCCATCATCATGTAGACCTTGCCTGACTTCTTGCGTGCCTTTACTATCTCAAGGCACTCTTCTTTCGTCGTCGCCATGGGGACTGTGCACGCAGTGTGTTTTCCGGCATTTAAGGAAGCCAAACTCATCCACGCGTGAGCGGCTACGGGGGTCACTACGTGGATCGCATCCAGCTCCTCGATCTCGAGAAGGTCTTCAAATTTCGTGAATCGTCTCTCTACCCCAAATTGGTCCCCTACCTCATTCAAATGACCTTCGCTTCTTTGGCATATTGCGTAGCATTCAGCATCGGGGTGTTTCTGATACAGGGGAACAAACTCCGCACCAAAACCGAGTCCAACCACTGCAACCTTCACTTTTTTGTTCATTCCTTTCACCCTCCTGTCTTGCTCATTTTGTGAGCTGATAGTCACACCTCCCTGAGCTTGCTCCGGGCACCGCATCACCTCCTCCAGCATTGTTCTTGAACAATTTGCCCTTATGTTAGCTCAAAAATAAGAGGTGTCAAAGAAGGCTTCGTGAGATTTCGTGTGAGATCAGGTGTAACAGGCTCGCTTGAGTGAACAAAAATTAAGAATCCGACTTACCGCAGACTAGGGTGAGCGAAACGCAAGCAGTGAGCTGAGAAGGAATCATCCAGAACCCACCAGCAGACAAGTCTACACAGCCTAAGCCCCTCCCCAGAGCCTTCCAAGCGGATTGACAATGCTGAGATTTGGCTCAACTCATCCCTATGTGATACGATTAGGGCGTCCTTGAGTAAGTGGTAGGTCCGGA
>NJBP01000043.1 GCA_005223085.1 Candidatus Aerophobetes bacterium Ae_b3b
CCATCTGCCAGGTATGTACCTGCTAGATATACCAGAATAGAGGCTCTTCCCTTCATGGAGTATCGGGGAAAAAAGGAACTAGCCCCACCCTCCATCCAGATCCCTAGGGGCAAAAAGGTTTATTATCATCCGCTTTCTTTTCCCGGTTTAGAAAGAAAAGTCATAGAAGGAGCCCCCTTAGCTCCTTTAAAGCCGAGAAAGAAAATCAGTCCCGTTGCTCTTGTTCTCCCTGAGCTTGTCTCACCATCTGCCAGGTATGTACCTGCTAGATATACCAGAATAGAGGCTCTTCCCTTCATGGAGTATCGGGGAAAAAAGGAACTAGCCCCACCCTCCATCCAGATCCCTAGGGGCAAAAAGGTTTATTATCCCAGTTTAAGGAAAGAGTCACCTCTTCCCTACCTTAATCTTTCTGTGTCTTTGGCTCCCCATGACAGCTTCTCATACCAACTAGATTATGGAAGACAAAAGGAAAGATTTACCGGCTATCTCAGTGCAGGGAGCGTTTTCACTCCGCATTGGGTGGAATACGAGCCAGAAGAGCTTTATTTAGGAAAACACGAAGAAACTATCGCCTCGGAGCTCATCTGGGGTTCTCTGACAGATAGAACGCTGGTACTTAATTTAGAGAGAGAGGTGAAAAAGATCGATCTTCCCAATGAGCAGGAAAGAAATAAGAACGAAATTGAAATAGGAGCAAACCGCAGGCAAGAGTGGAAAACGAGCATTTTTACCATTGACGGCTGGGCCAACAGGTCAGTGGTAAAGGATCCAGAAGTTGACCAGGAAGATATAGCTCTGGGAACCGGATTGAAGCTGCGACTAAAGAAGATCCCTTTAGATATTGGAGTTAGTGTGGATCATAGTTCCTTCAGCGAGAAAACTCAGACTTACCTTTGGCTAGAGGATGATGCTATTACTTTTAAACGAATAAAGGAGCTAACTCTCAGTTTAGGAGGAGGAATGAAGGCAATAACAGGATCAGGCTCTCAATTTTTGCCCTCTCTTAAGCTAACTTACCAGATAAATCCTAGGTTTCAGCTAGGCGTAGGCGGAAAAGGGCATTTTTACCTTGCTCGATTTTCGGATTTATATTTTCTCCAGGATTATGTAGAAATAAATGAGGATCTTGATCCAGTGAAGATCTGGGACTATGAAATTAAGCTGGAGTATAAACTCTCCTCTCTGGCAAACCTTTCCCTGGTGGGATTTTACAAAGAGGGCGAAGATACTATCTGGAATTGGAACGCTATCAGTTCCCTGGCCAGACCGGAAATTCGTGAGATGAATGTTTCGGGGGGACGTCTAAATTTTTTACTTCACTTCGGTGAGACATTTGAACAGGGGGTCTCTTACACCTTTCAAAAGGCAAAAAATGCCCAAGATGAGACTATGGTAATTCCCCACTACCCCCAGAATGAGGGAGATCTTTGGCTCATAGGGAGAAGAAACGGCTGGGCAGTTGAGCTAGGAGCAAAATACATAGGCAAAAGATACTACGAGGAAACAAGCGAGGAGAAGCTTGATAGCGGCTGGATAGAAAGATTCAAAATCTCCAGAGAGATAGGCAAAGCCATAGAGTTGTTTGCTCAGTTGGAATTAAATGATTATGACCTCTGGAAGAATTATCCCCTGGACAGGGAAAAAATCTCCCTCGGACTTAAAGCCAAACTTTATTGACCCGGCAAATAGCCTGCTAATCAACTTCTTTAGTCAGCCGCTTCTACATTAGTTAGAGAAGCAGTTAAAGTTCCTATAGATGTGGGTGCTTGAAACTTCACCGGAAGGTGTCTCCCATCATCAGAAATCCATAGTTTCACCTGCGTTTTATCCGAGGCCACTTCTTCCGAACATAAGAAAGCTGAATAATTTCCGCTGTAGGTTGTCACTTCTTCCTTCTTAAGTACTTTTATCTCCACCTTTCTTAGATTACGGCCTTCAATCAAAGAAAGTGAAAAAGATTTTCCCACCCGTAAATCCTGAGCTCTAAGCCAGTAGATTAAGGAAACTGTATCCATAGCTGGAAGTGAAAACTCTCTCTTAAATTCTCCCTTCCAATCCTTAATCAAAGCTATTCCCTGAGTCTGATCTAGCTCAACTTCCCGATCTTTGATACGGCTTCCCTCCTCAGAGTGAATTGTTACCCGCAGTGGATAGAGGGTCTTTACATCCACAAAACTTTCTATTTGACGATCAAAATGCCAAAACAGAGAAATAGGGTTAGTCGTCCTCACCCTTGAAAAAAGATAGTAGGTAAGAGAACCGTTTATCTTCACCGTATCTTTTATTTCCAGGGTTTGCTCTCCCGCGGGAAGACCAAATAATTTCACCCTATAGGTCAGTTTCTCTCCCGGTTCAAAGGGCTGAGTCTTTTCCCCTCTACCAGGAGTAACCAGAAGAAGAAAAAAATAAAAAATCAGACCAATTCTTGCTAGACTTCTCCCCTTCATCTCGTCCCTTTGGTGGCAGATAAATCCTACCACGCAAGTATCCGTGAATAGTGATAAATATAGCATATGAAGTCAGGTTGTCAAGATCTTATTCCGAGTTAAAGCTCAAAGAGGATCTTTGGGGAAACAAGAATTCATTACTAAATTGACATACTTTTACAGTCTATTATGATAGCCTATCAGGCTGCCAGACTGAAAGCAAAGAAAGTCAAAAATAAAAGGGGAGAGGTCAATGCTGAATTTACCTGAGAAATTAGCTAAATTAGAGAAAAAAGATGAGATCATCAAGGTGGGAATTGTTGGAGTAGGGCAGATGGGAGCAGGAGTAGCAACTGTCATCTCTCGGATGAAGGGAATGGATGTTTTAGCTCTTGCCGATATTATTAAGGAAAAGGCTATAAACGTTTTTGAAGAGATAGGGGTTTTGCGGAAAAATATTTTTTGCTCATCAGATGATCCGGATGAGTGTAGCAGAGCACTGGAGAAAGGGATGCGGGTAGCAACCAATAAAGCTCAGGTTATTCCTCTCCTTCCTTCTCTAAATGCTATAGTTGAGGCTACTGGCATACCCCGGGTGGGTGCAGAAGTTGCTTTTAAGGCCATAAAGAACAAAAAAAACATCATAATGATGAATATAGAAACCGATGTTACAGTTGGTTGCATTCTTGCCGAACTCGCTAAAAATGCAGGTGTAGTCTATTCGGTAGGAGCAGGAGATGAACCAGGTGCCATCAAAGAACTTTATGATTTTGCTAAATCCCTAGGGTTTAAAATAGTAGCAGCAGGAAAAGGTAAAAACAACCCTCTTGATAAAGAAGCAACACCGGAGAACCTGAAAGACATCGCCTTAAAAAAAGGGGTGAACCCTAAGATGCTGACCGAATTTGTTGATGGTAGTAAAACTATGATCGAGATGACCGCTGTTGCCAATGCTACAGGTCTTGTTCCTGATGTAAGGGGGATGCATGGCCCAAGATGTGAGTTAAGTGAACTTACCTCTATTTTTTCCTTAAAAGAAAAAGGAGGAATTCTCAATCAGGAGGAGGTGGTTGATTATGCTCTTGGCAGGATAGCACCTGGAGTTTTTGTAGTTGTAACTATGGAGAACAAACGTTTGAGAAAAGATCTTGAATACCTTAGGATGGGCAAGGGTCCTAACTACCTTCTCTATCGCCCCTATCATCTTGCCAGTATAGAGGTTCCTCTTTCTGTAGCAAGAGCGGTTATTTACCAAGAACCAACTTTAGTATCTTCAGGAAAACCTGTTGCAGAGGCAATTACTGTTGCCAAGAGGGATTTAAGAGTAGGAGAGAGGATAGATGGTATTGGAAAATTTGATATCTATGGTTCCATTGAAAAGGCATCTGTTGCCCACAAAGAAAATCTTTTACCCTTGGGTCTGGCAGAGGGAGCAGTGCTAAAAACCAATGTAAAAAAAGGTGGTTACATTACTTGGCACCAGATAGAGCTTGAAAAAAGAAGTGTCTTGTTGAGCTTAAGGAGACTGCAAGATAAGCTCTTTTCCCCGAAGGAGAATTAAAATAATCAAGTAGGGGGAGAGTTATATGAGGGGATATGTTCTCGTAAAAGGAGAACTGAAGCTTGACAGAACTATAGAATTGGCTATGGTAAAAGACGCACTCATAAAGGAGCCGTCAATGAAAGCTGCCATTTTAAAGGCAATTGAGGATTTAGAAATTAAGAAAGTCCCCACTCCCCATCCTTCACCAGAGGAAATACTTATCAGGGTTAGAGCCTGCAGCATATGTGGAACCGATATAAAGGTTTACCATCATGGACACAAGCATATGAGATTTCCTAGGGTTACCGGGCACGAACTCGCAGGAGAAATTGTGGAATTAGGCCGTAAAGTTAATGGCTACAAAATCGGAGAAAGGGTAGCCGTAGCTCCGGCTATTCCCTGTGGCAGATGTTTTTACTGTAGAAGAGGTATGCAGAGTATGTGCCTCAATCTTTCTGCCATAGGCTATCACTATGATGGAGGTTTTGCCGAATTTATGCTGATTCCCGAGGATGCTGTCCATAATGGATGTGTGAATCCCATTCCATCAAACCTTTCCCTTGAAGAAGCAGCCCTAGCCGAACCTTTAGCCTGTGCTATAAATGGGCAGGAGCTCTCCAGGATCAGCCTGGGTGACACAGTAGTGGTGGTAGGAGGAGGTCCCCTGGGATGCATTCATGTGCAATTGGCCAGGGCAAAAGGAGCAGGCAAAATTATCCTTATAGAACTTTCCCCGCAAAGAATTGAGTTCATTAAAAAGTTCACTCAACCCGATGTGATAATCAACCCTTCTCTGGAGGATAGCATAAAAGGGGTGTTAGAAGAAACTGAGGGAAGAGGTGCTGATAAAATAATTGTTGCCTGTCCCAGTGGGAGAGCACAGGAAGATTCACTGCAAATGGTGTCTCCCCGTGGTATAGTCAACTTCTTTGGAGGGCTACCACTGGATGAGCCCTTTATAAAGTTTAATTCCAATCTTGTCCATTACCGGGAATTTTATGTAGTAGGAACCCACGGCTCGGCTCCTTACCATAACCAGCTCGCTCTATCCCTGCTTTCTCAGGGGAAAGTAAAGCTCAAAGAACTTATCAGTCATCGCTTACCTCTGGAAAAACTGGAAGAAGGCCTCCATCTTGCCGAAACTCAGAAAGGAATGAAGATACTTATCACATCTTAACCTTCCCCGCAGAACCATAAGCTTCTAATTTTGTCTTTATCGTTTCTTTAATAGATGAACAGGCCTTTTTCAAAATATCCCTCTCACTAGTTGAATCTATTAACTCCTGAGGATTAATTCTGTCAAGGTCTTTCTGAGTCAAATTTTTACGCAGCTCTTCTAAAAAGACTTTCTTTAAAATAGTCCCCACGTTAAATTTATGCACTCCTTTATTGATAACCTTCTTGATCAGTTTGTCGGGAAAGCCTGTTCCTCCATGCATTACTAAAGGTACGTTCACTAATTTATCAATTTTTTCCAGCCGATGCCAATCTACAGAAAATTCCTTATGGATCAACATATGAACATTTCCCACAGAAATAGCTAAAGCATTTACCCCGGTTTGGTGGACGAAACAGGTAGCAGCCTCAGGATCGGTCAAAAAATCTCTATTTATCCTTTCCTTCTGGGAAGGGATCCTACCTACTTGTCCCTCTACATCTATCCCTAGCTTAGTTGCCTGCTTCACAATTTCCTTGGCAGATTCGATATTATCTTCTAAAGCAAGACCACTTCCATCAAACATCACGCAATTAAAGCCTAGTCTCATTGCCCTTTTAATTAATTCTGGATCGGAAACTTCATTTAAAATAAAGGCAGTGGGAACTGTTGAATTTTTAACCAGCTCTTTACCTATGGCGGCGAAGCCGGTAAGTTTTACCTCATCCCAACCTGAATCCTGAACAAAAGTTCTCCCCCCAAATCCTATTATTACGGGAGACCAAGCCTCCTCGGCTGCCCTCAGAGATGCCTCAAGAGAGCCATAATCCCAGCTCTCAAAGTAACCCACGGCGTAGCCTCTCTTCTCTGCCTCCTTCAAAATTTGGCTCATTGGCATGAGTGGCAAATTATTCTCCTTTTCAAAGAGAACATCGTTTTACTTCCAATTCAATCTCATTATTTTTTATAAACTGCTCTGCCTCAGATCTAGTGAACACCCCAGTTGTAGTTCCCACCTCCCTCACGGCAGATGCCCCCATAGCGCTGGCCAGCTTCAACGTCTCCTCAAGTTCCCAGCCATTTATAACACCGAAGATAAAACCAGCGGAAAAGGCATCTCCTCCTCCAGAGGGATCTACCACTTCAACTTCATACGTAGAGGCTCGAGCCATCTTATCTTTGGTTCTCACAAACGAACCTTCTTTTCCCATGGTGATAACTACTGTCATCTCGTAGTTATGCCTGAGCATCTCTTCAGCTTGTTCTCGGGGCCCAACCCGACCGGTGATTAACCTGGCTTCGTCGGAATTGGGAAGAAAAAAGTCGGTGAACTTAAGTGCCCTTTTGCACTTGTTTATCCACCTAACCTCTGTATGAGGAATCACCACATCTAGTACAGTAATTAAACCATGTAGTTTAGCAAATTTCAAAAGTTTAGTTAAAGAATCTTCCTCCAGTTCAGGAAGAACCCCATATCCGCCTACATAGAGAACCTTTCCTTGACTAAGATAGTTAAAATCGATATCGTCGATATTAAAATTAGCATTGGCGCCTAGAGTATGGATAAATCTTCTATCTTCTGAATGAGTAAGGATAATCATGGTCTTAGAGGTTCCGAGTTTATGAGACACAGCAATTTTTGAGATATCCACTCCTTCTTTCCTTAGGTCCTCCTTAAGAAAATCGCCGAAATGGTCATGGCCCACTTTTCCCAGTACCCCAGTCCTTGATCCCAGTCTGGCTAAGCTCACAGCCGCGTTGTGAGCATGTCCACCCCCGGAGAGGGAAATCTCATCGGTAGATATTAGCTCGCCAGGCTCAGGTACCTTATCAATAGGGCTGCAAAGAATATCCACTACCAGGATACCCAGACACACCACCTCTATCTTCTCACTCATTTTTTAATCTTCCTCCAGAGTCCATTTTTCTACCTTTCCTGATCTGTGCTAACTTTCCTGCTGATTTTGACAATCTTTCCCAAGGCCTTAGTATATTTTTTTCGCAATCTGGTAGCTCTGTCTACCCTTTTTTATATCACAGGCCTGCAGTACTGTCAAAGAATCCAAAACACCAAAATCCCCATTTGAGGTAGCCGCAACCTTTAGGTTGCGCTATTTTACGCAGGCTAAAGCCTGCGGCTACCTACCAATTTTTTCGTGCAAAAGTTAGCTATCCTCAAATGTTTGCTATGGCAGTTGATTTTGATATAATCTAAAGTATAAAACTACTTTAGGGTCAAAAATGTCTTTCATTTTGGGAATAGATCTGGGGACCTCCAGCGTGAAGGCTCTTTTAGTACGCGAAGGAGGAGAGATTATTGCCAGCTCATCCGAGGAATATCCCACTTATTCTCCTCATCCTACCTGGGCCGAACAGGACCCAGAGGAATGGTGGGAATCTACTATTAGAGCGGTAAGAAAAGCCGTTCATCAATCCCATATAAAACCTTCCCAAATAAAAGCAGTGGGACTCTCGGGACAAACTCACGGGACAGTATTGGTAGGGAAAAATCTTCTTCCTTTGAGAAAGGCCATCATCTGGATGGATCAAAGAAGCATTGCTCAGACCCGATGGCTTCAACAGAGAATAGGAAAAAGATTATCGCGAATAACCGGCCTTCCCATAGCCACAGGCTTTATGGCTCCTTCACTTCTCTGGATCAGGGAAAATGAACCTGGCATCTGGAAAAAAACTTACCAATTTCTTCTTGCCAAGGATTATATAAGACTGAAACTAACGGGAAATTTAGCTAGTGATGTCACCGATGCCGGGGGAACACTTCTTTTGGATACCGGGAAGAGAAAGTGGTCGCCAGAGATACTCCAGAAACTAGAGATTCCTGCCAGCTTCGCTCCTCCTCTTTACGAATCCTGCCAGGTCACCGGGAAGATCACCAAAAACGCGGCCAAAGAGATCCCTCTCAAAGAAGGCACCTCCGTGAGTGCTGGAGGAGCAGATCAGATAATGGGAGCGGTAGGCAATGGTATAGTTGAACCCGGAAGGGTAGCCTGCAGTATTGGAACGGGAGGATTGGTGGTAACCCCCATGGATCATCCTCAAGTAGCTCCTGATAAAGGACTACATACTATCCCCCATGCTATACCCGGAAAATGGATTCTCATGGGAGCGATTCTCTCTGGAGGATCCAGCTTGAGCTGGTTTTATAAGCAAGTGATTTTAGGAAGGGGAAAAACTCTTAAAAGTGAAGATTCTTATCAATCTCTATTCCGAGAAGTTTCACCTACCCCTGCTGCCTCGAAAGGTCTAATATTTCTTCCTTATCTTAAGGGTGAGCGGACCCCTTATCTTGATCCTCAAGCAAGGGGAGCATTTGTAGGCCTCAGCCTTCAACATGGCAGGAGAGATTTAACTCGAGCTATAATGGAAGGAGTTGTTTTTGCTTTGAGGCAATCGTTAGAGAAATTCAAAGAGTTAGGAATTGAAATATCCAATGTCACCACCTGGGGAGGAGGAGCAAAAAATAAACTCTGGCGGCAGATTCAGGCCGATATATTCAACCTACCCATCCTCATTTCTCCCACCCAGGAAGGATCTGCCTATGGTGCCGCCATAACAGCGGCGGTAAGCATAGGAATCTATCCCACTATAAAAGAAGCTTGCCAAGAATGGATTAGAATAAAAGAGAAAATTCTACCCAACCCAAAAAATGTGGAAGTATATAACAAAGCCTATCTGATTTACCGGGGTCTATACTCTAAACTAAAAGATGACTTTCATGGTCTTTCTGAATTATAAATGTCTTAAACTTAATTTTATCTTCTTGATATAAAAAGGATATAAATCATTTTTTCTTCGCTTCTACATCAATCCATCTTTCCTCTTTGACTGACTTTTCCACTGCCTCCAGAACTCTCTGACATTCAACTCCATCGGCAAAATTGGGTGTGGGCATCCTATCTTCATGCAAGGCTTTCATAAAATCATAGACCAGGTGAACAAAGGTATCTCCCCACCCGATGATGTGTCCTGGTGGCCACCAGGCTTCTATATAAGGATGAGTAGCTTCGCTAACCTGAATTCTTCTAAACCCCTGCATCCCATCCGGGTCCTCACAGGAATAGAACCAGAGCTCATTCATATTCTCAAGCTCAAATAATAGGCTCCCCTTACTCCCATTTATCTCAAGTCTCAAGCCATTCCGCCGGCCATTGGCAAATCTGGTTGCTTCAAAACAGCCCAAAGCTCCGCTTTTAAATCTGGCTAGAAAAAGAGTAGCATCGTCCACCGTGACTTCTCCCAGTTTCCCTCTTCTTGATTCTGCAGTAAGGCCGGTGGTAAGCTCCTCGCTCACTTCAAGCTCTGGCCTCTTCTTAATAAATGTCTCCTGCATCCCGACGACTTTAGCAAAATCTCCCGCCAGATACCGGGCTAAATCTATTATATGGGAATTTAAATCACCATGAGCCCCTGCTCCCGCTTCTTCTTTTTTAAATCGCCAGACCAGAGGAAACTCCGGATCAGTGACCCAATCCTGCAGGTACTGAGCCCGGAAATGATAGATTTTCCCCAGGTGTCCTTCTCCAATCAGTTTTTTAGCCAGACCGACAGCGGGAACTTTTCTATAATTAAAGCAAACCATATGTTTTACCCCGGCTTGCCTCGCTGCCTCCAGCATCTCCTCAGCCTCAGCCAAACTTACTGCTAGCGGCTTCTCGCAGAGGATATGTTTTCCAGCTTTAGCCGCAGCTACGGCAATTTCCCTATGAGTTGAATTGGGAGTATTGATATCAACCAGACCAATATCTTGGCGCTGGACAAGTTTTTCCCAGGATGTTTCGTAAGCTTCCCAGTCAAACTTTCGGGCAGCTTCGGAAACAGCAGTCTCTGTTCGGCCACAGATCACCTTCATTACCGGCACGGTCTCGGTTTCAAAGAACATAGCCACATCTCGGTAAGCATGTGAATGAGCTTTGCCCATAAACTTATAACCCACCATCCCCACATTGATCTTTTTTGCCATAAAACTCCTCCTTTTTATCCAACTATTTTATCAATGATAGTTCATCTCAATTATTGTAGCAAATGGAATCTTAGTGTAAAGTGAAAGTATTAGGTGAGGTGAGGTCTTTAATAGGATATTTTACCCGGGCAGGCTTTTTTCCTCAAACTCTCTTATAATCTCCCTGAGTCTTGAGCGCACTTTTTCGGTGAGATTTTTTGGTTGGTGATGGGTAAGTATTTTCTTTGAGATCTCACGGGCTTTTTCTACAACATCTTTCCCGCCATCTTCGATCCATTTCTCATAGACAGAACGATTGGATAGCTTCGGCTGCCAATGTTCGCTGCTTCTTAGGTATTTCAAGGTATGTGGCTCCTCTAAGAAGTTCCCCTTGGGTCCTACTCTCTTGATCACCTCAAGGGCAATTGTCTGGGGTGAGATCTCAATCCCCTCGACAAGGCGATAAACTATCCCTGCCATCTCATTGTCGAGTACCAGTTGTTCAAAACTTACTGTTAAGCCAGTAGCAATCATTCCTGCATTTACCACCAAATTGACTCCTGAAGTAAAAGCACTGTGGAGGGTAAGGAATTTCTCCCAGGCATTTTGCTCATCCAGACAATGTGAATCAGAATCAGGACCAATGGTATGAGAGGGGATATGATAGAATCTTGCTAGCTGCGCCCCGGCTATGCGCATGAGAGCTGTCTCAGGACCTCCGATGACCACATTTGCCTGCCTCATATCAAAAGTAGTCCAGGCGCTTCCATAGACAACAGGGGTTCCTTTTCTCACTAACTGGCTGATTACAATGCCGGAAAGCAGCTCCGCATTATGCACTGTCAATACCCCGGCTAAGGTTATGGGTGCCGTAACCCCAGCATAAGGCTGAGGAAGGAAAACAAGGGGAACTCCGGCTCTCGCTGCTTCAACCACGGCATCAGCAGCACCCCCTTCCCAGCTTAGAGGACTGGTAGAAGAAAGCTGACAGGTCAAGATAGGAGTTTCTGAGAAACTTCCATCTCCGACAACTGCTCGGGCCATCCCAATTATAGCCCGGGTAACCTCACAGCTCTCAGGAGAGAAATAGAGATGTTTTTCAGTGTTGTTAAAGACTGCCTCAACTGCATGAAGTAAAGATGCTTTTGGCACAACATCCTGTGGCATAGCCTGAGCGCTCACCACATGAATATTCTCAAGAGCATCGGCAAGTCTGGCAAAACGGGCCACATCCTTTTTGGTGGCGGCTCGACGGGTGAGCGTGTTTGAATCAAGTACATATATGGCATTATGACCACTGGCCAAGTGGCTTTCATTATCTCCCAGAGTCAAAGCCGGATTTTTATTCCTGTCATAGAGGACAATTTCCGAAGGAAGACAATCGAGAGTAATTTCAATCAAATCTTTAGGGATTCTCACCCGTTTTCTCTCAAGATCAACTTTGGCCCCAGCCTCTTTTAATAACTCGACAACTTTCTTGCTGTGGATCGCCATTCCTGTCTCTGAGAGAAGCTTTAAAGAAGCCTGGTGAATCCTTGACAAATCATCTTCAGAAAGAATCTTATACCTATTGAGTCTCACTCTTTGCTCCTTCAATCATTCGACTTTATAGTTCCTCTCGGACGGCCGTAAATTTAGCCATTAAAACTATTAAAACCATAGCAAAAGTTAGCACCACGGTCGAAATAGCGAACACCTGCGGGGACAGACCAAAACGCATCATGCCGTAGATAAACACGGGAAGAGTTGTCCAGGTACCAGTCAAAAAATAGGTAATGATAATCTCATCAAAAGACATAGTAAATGCGAGGAGTGCCCCCCCGATTATGGCAGTTCGTATCATAGGAAGCGTCACATACCAAAAGATTTTGACCGGAGTCGCTCCAAGATCTTTTGCCGCATACTCAAATGATCTTGGCAGTCTTTGGAGTCTGCTGGCTACTTGAAACATTATCACTGGTGTAGTAAAGCATACGTGTCCCATTAAAATCGAAAACATGGACAATTCAAAACCCAGGTTCATAAACAGTATCAGTAAAGCTATACCCAAAATAATTCCTGGTAGAATCAGAGGTAACTGGGAAAGGCTCCTGAAAAGCTGCTTTCCTGGAAAATTCGCTCTTACTAAAAAAAAGGCGCCACTCGTCCCAACAACGACGGCAATGCTCACTGCCGTAAGACTCACCTGTAATGAATGTATAAGTGCCGCGATTAGAGCTTCATCGTTAAACAATTTAATATACCACCTGGTAGTAAAACCAGAAAACCCAACAATAGATTTTGTAGGACTAAAAGAAAAAACTATTACCACCGCTAAGGGTAAGTAAAGAAAAGAATAAGCTAAGACAGCATAAATCCCCAGGGGCGATAATTTAAATTTTCTTCTCTCTTTTTTCATCTTTCTGCGCTTGTATTTCTCTATATTTCTTTTAAGTTATTCGTATAACATCCCCTCTCGTGAGCCAAATTTCTGGGTTATGGCCAAAATCACTGCCGCAATAGAAAACAAAATAAAGCCTAAAGCAGCACCTAATGGCCAATTGAAGGCAAAGCCAAATTGCGACCAGATAATATTTCCGAGCATCATTCCTCCAGTTCCACCCAATTGCATAGGGATAATGTAATCACCGAGAGAAATTATAAATGCCAGCATAAATCCTGTAAGTAGACCGGGAATACAAAGGGGTAATATTACGTTTATAAAAGTGTGAAACTCATTGGCTCCGAGATCCCTGGCGGCATCAATTAAATTTACAGGAATCTTTTCCAGAGCAGTGTATAAGGGAATGAATACGAAGGGAATAGAAATATAAGTTAAAGTGATGGCTACGGCGAACTGATTATATAATAAAAATGATAGAGGCTCTTTTATTAAGCCAAGTGCCATTAAAGTCGAATTAATCAAACCCTTGTTGCCCAGTATTGCCCTCCAGGCAATTATCCTCACCAGGTAACTTATCCATAAAGGGGCTATTATCAACATAAAAAGTAAATGTCTTCCCTTTCTTATCTTTCTCGAAATATAGTAAGCTAAGGGGTAGCTGGCGAAAATGGCCAGAGTCGATGCAATCAAAGCTATCCTAAAGCTTCTTAAAAGTATCTTGACATACGATGGCTTCTTCAAAATCTCCAAATAGTTGGAAAGAGTTAAAATATTTGAGATATCATATCCTACCTTCTGTCTGAAACTCATAATTAGCATCAAAATTACTGGAGTAATTATTATTATGAGAAGCCAGAAAATAATAGGAATTCCCATTATGTAAGAACGGGGTTTATCGAACACTCCTCTCTTTTTCCCCCTCTTATTATTTGGTAATTCTTTCATCGATTTCACCGACAAAACCCTTTATTCATATTGAATCATATCCTTCTTCATACTAATGGGAAAAACCTGAACATCTTCCGGGTTCCACCCTATTTTTACCCTATTACCCACTTTTTGAGACTTATCCCAAACTTTGTAATCGACAAGCGAACGCACCTCGCACTTGTCGAATTTGGCTGTAACTTCAAAATTATTCCCTTTGAATACAATTCTGCTTATCTCTGCTTCAATGACATTTTTTAGGGACTGTAGGGGGTTTACATGAACTTTCTCGGGACGGATACTTACCAGTACACCATCATTCAACGAAATCTTTTGATCGTTATTCTTGCAGAGGATGTTTTTGTTTGAGACCGACACTTCTACAGTGTCTGAAGACGGTATTGACGCAACTAGTCCTTCCAAAAAATTCATCTCTCCTATGAATGAAGCTACAAAAGCGGTCGCGGGATTATTATAAATCTCATCCGGAGTACCGATTTGGTGGATTAGCCCTTGAGACATCACGGCTATTCGGTCGCTCATGGTAATCGCTTCTGTCTGGTCATGGGTAACATATATAAAGGTAATATTTAGGTTTCTCTGAATATCTTTCAAAACTTTTTGCATGGATACTCTAAGCTTAAAGTCAAGAGCACCTAACGGTTCATCCAATAAGAGAACTCTTGGCTCATTAACCAGTGCCCGAGCCGAGGCCACCCTCTGTCTTTGTCCACCAGAAACCTGACTGGAATATCTTTTCTCGAAACCTTCCAAATTGACCAGCTTTAGCACTTTTTTAATCCTTGGATCAGCTTCTTTTTTGGAAATTTTCCGCATTTTTAAGGGAAAGTAGACATTATCGTAAACGCTCATATGGGGAAATATAGCATAATCTTGAAAAACAGTATTCACATTGCGGCGATGAGCGGGAACATTAGTAACATCCCCTCCTTCTAAGAAAACCTTGCCTTCGTCCGGTTCTTCAAGCCCAGCGATTATTCTCAGAGTAGTAGTTTTTCCACAGCCGGAAGGTCCTAATAGTGAAAAAAATTCACCCGCTTTTATTTTAATATTGCAATTATTAACAGCTATAGTATCTTTATATATCTTGGTAACTTCTACTAATTCGACCTGCCATTTAGATTCTTTATCTTTCATTTGATCCGTCTTTCCCTAGATTTATTTGGATGTAACCGAATATCAATATCCTCTGGTCCTGACAGATACATCAGGACCAGAGGAAAACTAACTCACCCTCTACCTAAAATCCTAATTTTGCCTTAATTTCGAGCCAGGTATTCACTCTCCTCTCAGGATCCTCTTCAGTAACCATTATATAAAGAGGAACAGGAAATTCATCGATTGACATAGTGTACCACCAGGTTCTCTCCTTAACTGCATCGGTATAACCACCACCTCCAGCAGGATTAATAATACCAAAGCCAACTTTCTCAGCCAGTAAGGTTTGTCCTGCATCACCTATCATGTAATCGATGTATTTGAGAGCCAGATCGAGAGATTTCCCTTTAGTCGGTTTGGTAATTACCCATCCGTCGATCCAGCAGATGGTGCCTTCAGTTGGTAGGTAGTGAGTGAACTTATCTCCCACTCCCTCCTCCACCAATGCATTGGCCTCAATAGCGTTATTGCCGGTTATGGAAATATAGGCATCCTCTCCGGTAAGGATCGCTTTTTCTGAATCAAATCCGAGGGTAAACTGTCTGCAGTTTTTGGCCCATAGGCTAAGTTCAGTAATCATAGCCTCATAGTCAGCCTCACTCAGGTTAAATGGATGGGTAATACCGGCAGCAATCGCTGACATGCTGGTGACATTGGTAGACTCATCAAACATGGTCACCATATCCTTGAACTGAGGCGCCTTCATCACCCTGTAAGAAAGAACTTGACGGCCTCCACCTATATCGGTCAGATATGGCTTAAGCCTGTCACCCACGACAGCCGTATTGACGATAAAGTCTTGATCTCCCCAGCAGATGGGAACATGGAACTTCTTACCGGGTTCAACCTCGGCATAGGGATGGTCACGGAAATATTTTCCTATTTTGGGGTAATTTTTTAATCTAGACACATCTATGGGTTGAATCAGACCGGCATCGTAATACATCTGAACCCTACCTGAGTCATTAGATATTATATTGTACAGGCCTGGTGCAGCTTTGGTCTTGGTGAAATGCTCCTCCACCGTCCCAGCATAGGTTATTTTGACCTCGCAATCATACTTTTCTTCGAAAGGCTTTACCCAGCTATCGTCCGCATATCCAAAAAAGCAAAGAATACTCAGCGTACCGCCTTCCTTCGCTGCCATGGCTGGGATGGAAAATAACACAACCAGACATAGGGACAACAACAAAACTGACAATTTTTTCATTGTCCTCTCCTTTTCTTTTTTAAAATTTGGGTTAAACTAAAAAGTCTATGTAAAGCCTGCTCTCGGAAAGAAGCTATTTGTCTGACTCATCCCTCCTTTCTTTGCCAGAATTTTCTTTCCAGATTCAGGCGTCATTTGAGTACTTGGCTTGTAGGGTTAACTCCAAAAAACGTATCTTTCTTCTTCCGTATAAAATATTTGATCTAAGCTATTTCTGCCCTACCAGTTATAGGCTTTTTCTCGACAGATGTCGTCTTAACGGTAACAACCTCATCGATATTGTCAAAGACCCTGTGAAATGCTTCTATATAGTGTTTCATAAGCTCCAGGGGCTGAGGAAAAATGGGGTAAGGTTCAGAGCAAATCACCAGAGAGTCAGCTAACAGCTTCAAGGTTTCTGGATAATCGTTTGGATCATAGCTTATCTTTTCTGCATATTTACAGCTCCAGGGACAACCCTTGCCATAGCCTTCCTTAAGCCTAAAGAGAGTTTGACCAAGAATAGGGACAGTTTGCCAGAGGACAGTATCTACCCCCTCTGCCTGAAGAGTCTTCATTACCAAATCTCTGAAATTATCCGGCTCCATATCTAAATCCAACTCGTCTGGACTTAGTCTGATTCTGTATTTATGATAGATATGGGTCCTGTCGGGAGGGACAAAGGGAGGAGTGACCCCCTTAATCTCTGCTAGATGCCCGGATAAATACTCAGCGTTTCTCTTCCCATTGGCATTGTATTCATCTAACCTTTTAAGTTGACTTCTAGCAAAAGCAGCCGGCATCTCCTGAGTCCTATAATTCCATCCCATGGTGTAAGCATTGTATTTTCTTCCTTCCTCGGGCTTAAGGAACTCTCCAAACATCCTCACCATGTTGGCTTTACCCCTGTATTCTTCATTATTAGTAACAAAAAGGCCACCTTCTCCTCCCGGCATATTCTTGGTAGAGTTTAAGCTAAAGGCCGCCATATCACTGAAATTACCAGTCTTTTTACCATGATACAGTGTTCCATGAGACTGAGCAGCATCCTCTATCACAACGAGATGATGCTTTTTGGCAATCTCATTTATCTCGTCCATATCTGCCGGCAGGCCATGAATATGAACAGGCATAATAGCCTTTGTCCTGGAGTTAATCTTTTCTTCTATTCTTTTTGGATCAATATTGAAGGTCTTAGGATCGATATCCACAAAGATCGGTATGGCGTTATGATGCAGGACCGCCACCGCTGAAGCTAAAAATGAAAAGGCTGAGGTAATAACCTCATCTCCAGGCCCAAGACCTGCTGCGGCTACTGCCATATGAAGAGCTGCCGTTCCACTATTTACAGCTATACAGTATTTTGTCCCAACATATCTGGCAAAGTCTTCCTGAAGGCCCACCACCTCCGGGGCATAGGGACCCCAGAGGATACCCCTATTCAAAACTCCCATCACGGCGTTTTTATCCTCCTCAGTTATTACTGGCCAGCCTACCTTTAATTCCTCAGGTACTGTCCTTTTCCCTCCGGCAATGGCTAAATCTCCCTTCATCACCAATACCTCCTCCCTAGTTCAGAATGGTATACTCTTTCTACCTACGTAACTTACCCCGGCAGTAAAGATATTTTTGAGAACAAGAATTGCTGCTCCCAGAACTCCAGCATCGTCACCCAGGATAGAAATTTTTACATCTACTTTCTCAGAGGCCACTTGTAAAGCTCGTGCTTTTACGACCCGTTTTACTGGATCCAGCAGGAGCCTCCCTGCTTTGGATACTCCTGCCCCGATAATAACTAAGTCAGGATTAAAAAGATTGATCGCGTTGGCAACACCGATACCTAAATATTCGCCTGTCTTCTCCATGATGTTGAAGGCGAGCTTGTCACCTCTTTTGGCGGCTGCCACAACGATCTCCGAGGTAATTTTATTGAGATCCCCTTCTACTAATTCCTCAATAAGAGACACTACTCCCTGCTCCAGAGCTTCTCTTGTCCGTCTAGCAATGGCAGGGCCGGATACCAGCGTTTCCAGACAACCAAAATTCCCACAGTTGCAGCGGGGACCGTTCTCATCTACTGTCATATGGCCTAATTCTCCCGCTGTCCCTCCACTTCCTCGATATAGCTCACCATGAATGAAAACCCCGGAGCCGACGCCTATTCCCACATTGACGAAAATGAAATTCTCTACATTCTTAGCCAGTCCACACCAAGACTCAGCCAGAGTCATGGCTCTGGCACTATCATCTATGACTGCCTCGATTCCCAATTCCTGTCCTATTATTTTTTTTAGAGGGATATTTTTCCACCCCTCAACATTTGGCCAAAAAAGACATACCCCCTCGCGATGATCAACTATCCCGGAAAGTCCTATACCGATTCCTTTAATTTTATCTGTCTTGACTTTTGATTTTTCAATGACCTCAAGAATAGTATTCATCGTCCTCCCAAGAGTAGCTTTCTTACCTTCACTAGCATTTGTCGCCTTCACTATTTTGGTAACTATCTTTGCCTCCAAGTCTACCACAGCTGCTCTGAGCTTAGCTGCGCCTATGTCAACTCCAATAGCGAAAAGGGCATCTGGCACCAGTCTCAACAAAATAGGAGGACGCCCGCCTTTTGAGGCACCAAATTCATCCTCCTTTAAAAAACCGGCCCTTATTAAATCTCGAACCAAGGGGGTCACCCTCGGCCCACTTAAATTAGTAAATTTGGCAATATCAGCTCTTCCTATTGGACCAAACCTTCTAACTGTGTCCAATATAAGAGCGTAATTATCATTACTACCTAGCTTGTTCCCACCGATGTTAGCATTAATAGTCTTTTCGTCCATTCAATAGCTCGAACTTTATTCAAAATGTTAAAGAAGTTATCTCTTTTTCTACTAATATAATAACAAATAATTTAATTTTGTCAAGGCTTTCTTCATAAGTTTAAGAAAGTTAGTAAGCTTCATTATGGCTAAAATTTAGGAAAGTGCCGGAAGAGATGTATTAAAAGAAAAATCAAGTTTTTGTTCTATAAAACCTGGAAAATGAAGCCACTCATACCATCTCACTTCATAGTTCTGCTTGACATTCCGTTCTCTAAACCTATAATTAGACTAGGATTTTCAAAAAGTCCGAAAATAAAATGTCCCAAAGTCAGCCGCCCAAAATGGAAACAATAAAATGAAAACTGCAGCCAGAGAAAAAATACTCCAGAAAGAACTGGAAAGAATAGTAAAGATATTAACACAAAAATACCGTGCTCAGAAAATAATCCTTTTTGGTTCCTTAGCTGAAGAACAGCCAGGAAACTGGAGCGACTTAGACATTTTAGTAATCAAAAAAACTCACCGCAGGCTAATTGACCGCATAGGAGAAGTTATCAGCCTTTGTAAACCAAAAATAGCTACTGATTTTATTGTCTATAACCCTGAGGAATTTAGAGAACTTTGCCAAACCGAACCCTTTGTACAAAAAGAGATCGTTGAGAAAGGAAAAATCTTATATGAAAGGGAATAAAGAGCGCTAAAGCTCTTATGCCTGGATATGGCGGGACAGTTCTCTTCTCCATAGCTTCTCTAATTCATCTAGGCCGATATCTATGATTTTTTTTTCATTTCTGCAAATGATGAGTTTATCTCCCTCTATTTTTCCTAACTTAGCAAGGGGAGCCTTATTTTTATGAGCTAGATCCCGTATCTGGTTAAAATCTTCAGGACGGCAGGAGACCACA
>NJBP01000044.1 GCA_005223085.1 Candidatus Aerophobetes bacterium Ae_b3b
TTCATCTGAATAGGGGTGAGGAAAACGTCTAGAGCCCCTTCATGGAATAATCTATCTACTATGTGCTCGTAGAGCTCGGGATTCATGTCATCAATATTAGTTTGAATTAAAGAGACTACATCCTCCTGGTAAGCTTTTCTTATTACCCCTATCGACACTCTCAACAAATTAGGGATGGTAAGGTCTCTTTGCCCGGCTCCATAGCCAATATGCTCTATTTTCATAGGAGGCATCTGGCCAAAGTTTTCAGCTAGATTACTAATAATAGCTGCTCCGGTAGGGGTAACCAGCTCGGCCTCGATATCGCTGCCATAAACAGGAACCTCTTTTAACAGCTCCAAAGTTGCCGGAGCCGGTAGCGGTAGGATGCCATGGCTACATTTTACGAAGCCTTTACCGAGAGGTAAAGGGGAAGAATACGCCTTCCCTACACCTAAATAATTCATCCCCGCCACTGCTCCCACCACGTCAATAATCGTATCTAAACCGCCTAGTTCATGAAAATGTATCTTTTGTGGGCTTTTTCCATGGATCTTGGCCTCCACGCTGGCGAGTTTGGTAAATATAGCTCGGCTCCGCTCCTTCACCTTTTTTTCCAACTTACTCTTATCCAGAATAGATAAAATATCCTCAAGTGTCCTTTCCTTTTTTTCCTCTTTAGCACCTATTTTAATTTGGGTGGAGAGAATACCCCGTTTGGCCACTTTTTTTGCCTCAATCCGATAACCAAAAAGGTCTAATTTATCTAGCTCCCTTTTTAGCTCCTCTACCGGCCAGCCCAGATCGACCAATGCTCCCAGCACCATATCTCCACTAATGCCGGAAAAACAGTCAAAATAGGCAGCTCTCATTTTTCTCTCCCCATGTGGTTAATCAAACTGGCCATATATCCAGCTCCAAATCCATTATCGATGTTGACCACTGCTATCCCGGGAGCACAGCTATTAAGCATGGTAAGAAGAGCAGAAACGCCCTTAAAGCTGGCTCCGTATCCTATGGAGGTGGGTACTGCTATGACTGGTTTACTCACCAGGCCCCCGACTACACTGGGCAGAGCTCCCTCCATACCTGCAACCACAACCAAAACGTTGGCACTAAAGAGTCTGTCTTTATTGTCAAACAGCCTGTGAATTCCAGCCACCCCTACATCGTAAAGACGATCTACTTTATTACTCATAATTTCTGCCGTCACCGCTGCCTCCTCGGCTACTGGCATATCTGCGGTTCCTCCACTCACTACCAATATAGTATGAGGGCTTACTTTTTCTTTTCTTTCCCCGAGCACGGCTATCTTTGCCTTCTCAAAATACCTCACTTCTGGCAGACTATTTTTAATAGCCTGATAAATCTCTTTATTTGCTCGCACAGCCATAACTGTCGATTTATTCTCCCTCATTCGCTCTGCAATATGGACAATCTGCTCAGGAGTCTTACCCGGGCAAAAAATTACCTCGGGATAGCTTCTTCGCAGCTCCCGATGAGTGTCAATCTTAGCAAAACCAAGATCCTGGTAAGGAAGAACTTTTAACTTTTCTAGAGCCTCTTCCACCTTTATCTTACCTGATCTTACCTCTTTTAGCAGATCTCTGATTCGGTCTACTTTCACTCTGATTCACCTTTTTTCTAAAACCTCATTCATGCTTCCTGGGCGATAGCCTTCTAGATCAAGTGTAACGTAAGTATATCCTAATCTTTTAAGTTTATCGATTATCAGCCTTACCATATTTTCCTGCCAGAATAAGCTCATTTCTTCGTGGGCTACCTCGATTCTAGCTATCCCATCATGGTCTCTTATCCTTAGCTGTCTTATTCCTAGGCCCTTTAAAAATCTTTCCCCCTCATCAATTCTTTTTAATTTTTCTCTGGTTATTCTAGTTCCGTAAGGGATTCGTGAAGCTAGACAGGCTAAAGAAGGTTTATTCCAGGTAGGTAGGTTCATTTTATGAGAGAGGCTGCGAATTTCCTCTTTGGTTAAACGAGCCTCCTTTAAAGGACTTTTTATACCAAGTTCTTGCCCAGCCTGCCTCCCTGGACGAAAATCAGCCAGGTCATCATAATTGGAAGCATCCGCTACATAGTTTAAACCTTGTCCTTTGGCTATCTTATTTAATCTGGAAAACAATTCTCGTTTGCAAAAATAGCATCTTTGAGGAGAATTCTTGAAAAAATCTTGTTTCGATAGCTCCTCTGTCTGGATGACGAGATGCTTAACGCCTAATTTTCGAGCTATCTTCTTGGCTGCCTCCAGTTCGGAAGCTGGGTAAGTTTCTGAGCTTGCTGTGGCTGCTACTATCCTTTTTCCAAGTACATCATGAGCAACCTTAAGAAGGAAAGTACTATCTACTCCCCCGGAGAAAGCGATGAGAACGCTTCCCATATTAGATAAGATTTTTTTGAGGCTGACTAGTTTTTCCTCCACAAAAACCCCTTTTTTCTCTCAAGATGGGGTAATTCTAGCCTATTACCTGATCTTGTCAAACACCTCGTTTTTTTCAAATTTCCAGACCGGACTTGCCAAAATTCCATTTTTCATACATGATATGAAAGAACAAGGTAATAAAATCTTTTTTCTTTCACTGTCAGAGACTCTGTATTGATCAAGTTGTTTAGTCTTATATTTTGCCTGGGAGTAGGAATGATTATTTATTCGGGGGATGGTAGAAAATGAGTTTTCCTCTCTGGATCAAGAAAAGAGCCCCTAAGGAAGAGATTCTTCAGGAGATGAAGCATCTTCTTCGCAGTCTTTCCCTTCACACCGTCTGCGAAGAAGCAAGGTGCCCCAATATAGGGGAATGTTTTGCTAAAAAAACAGCCACTTTTATGATCCTGGGGAATAGATGTACTAGAAATTGTCGATTTTGTGCGGTAGAGAAGGGGAATCCTCTTCCCCTTGATTTTTCTCAGCCGGAGAATGTAGGGCGGGCGGTAAATAGGCTCGACTTAAAGTATGTGGTTATAACCTCGGTGACCAGGGATGATTTACCAGATGGAGGAGCCAGCCAATTTACCCGAACCATAAAAGAAATAAGAAGAATCGATAAGGATGGGATCAGGATCGAGATCTTAATCCCTGATTTTAAGGGTTCTCTGTCCTCCCTTAAAGCAGTGATAGGGGCAAAACCTGATGTTCTGAACCATAATCTGGAGACAGTTCCCCGCCTCTATAGGGCGGTAAGGCCAAAGGCTGATTATTCAAGGTCACTTGAGCTTTTGAGACGGAGTAAAGAAATGAACTCGGGTATTTATACTAAATCTGGACTGATGGTGGGCCTAGGGGAGAGCTTTGGCGAAGTGGTTGAAGTAATGAAGGATTTAAGAGAAATCGGTTGTGATATTCTCACCATCGGTCAGTACCTAAGGCCTTCCCCTGAACATCTTGAGGTAAAAGAGTTTGTGGAGCCTCGGAAATTCAAAAAATACGAGAAAATAGGCCGATCCTTGGGTTTTTCCTGTGTAGCTGCCTCTCCATTTGTAAGGAGTTCCTATCAAGCCAAAGAGGCTTTAGAGAAGATAAAGGGAGAGCATCATCAAGCAAATGGGGCACGGTAGCCGCAACCTGAAGGTTGCGCTTGCTTGCGCAGGCTAAAGCCTGCGACTACCAGATTATAAATGGGCAAGTTCATTCGCCCTGGGATAATTTATAAATTCTTAGGCCTCAAATAATAAGGAGTAAAGACCAATGAAAATCTACATTATGGTTGATCTTGAGGGGATAACCGGGGTAGTGAGTTCTGAGAGACAAGCAAGGCCGGGAAGTGATGGATATGAAGAGGCAAGAAGCCTTTTAATGTCTGATCTTAATGCAGCCATTGAGGGTGCTCTTGAGGGAGGAGCAACAGAAATTGTGGTCTATGATATGCACTATTATGGGCTAAATGTTATTTTAAATGAGCTTCATCCCAGAGCAAAGATTATTATGGGTAATCCCCATGTAGTTCCCCCGGAGCTAGGGCTTAATGGGAGCTATCAGGGGATGATGATGGTGGGATACCATGCCATGGCCGAGACAAAAGGAGCTCTTTTACCTCATACCTATGCTCTTGATATGAAAAGCCTTTATCTAAATGGCGTATTGATGGGCGAGATCGGTCTTGAGGCAGCAATTGCCGGCACTTTTGGAGTTCCACTAATTATGATAAGCGCTGATTCAAAGGGAATGGAAGAGGCGGAAAAACTATTGAAACGCGTGGAAAAGGCCGTGGTCAAGTACGCTATAAGTAAGGAGGGGGCGGTTTGCCTACCGGCTTCAACGACGAAGGAGATTATAAGGAAGAGGGCAAAAATTGCCGTGGAAAAAATAGATAGGTTCACTCCCTACAAAGTTCTCTCCCCTTATGAAATAAAGCTAGAATTTTATGAGAGAGGTTCTGCCGAAAAGGCGTCAAAGATAAGCAGGGTAAACAGGTTGGATGATACAACTATCCAGTTGAAGGGGGATGATCTTCCCCTTCTGTGGAAGAGATTCACCAGTAAATATCAATAATAGATTATCAACTTGCCTCACTTACACAAAAGATGAAAGGGAGAAGAAAATGGAAGTAAGAGAAGCTATTGAAAAAAGGAGAAGTGTTCGAGCTTATGAGGATAGGCCCATTCCAGAGGAGAAACTAAGAAGGGTCCTTGAGGCAGCAAGATTAGCACCCTCTGCCTCTAATCAACAGCCCTGGAAATTTGTAGTGGTTCAGGATGTTGAGTCACGGAAAAAGCTCGCCCGGGCAGCCGGAAATGAGAGCTTTGTAGGCGAGGCTCCGGTAGTTATTGCCGCAGTAGCCCTTCGCACAGATCATATTATGATGTGTGGAGTTCACAGCTATCCAGTGGACCTTGCCATTGCCGTAGACCACATCACTTTAGCCGCTGTTGAAGAAGGGCTGGGAAGTTGCTGGATTGGTGCTTTCTCCCAGGCGGAAGTTAAACGCATTCTCAATATTCCCAGGCAATACATGGTCGTTGCCCTTTTGCCAATCGGGTATCCCGCTGAAACCGGTGGGTTAAAATCACGCAAACCATTGGAGACAATAGTCTCTTACGAGACCTTTTCTGAATAATAAGAGGGGCTAAAATTTTCAAACCTTTAACTTTGTCAAGGATTCAAGGGTTAAATCCAATTCTAAAAAACCAGAGATCAACCCAGGCCTTTTCAAAAAAATTTGAAATTTCCCCCTCCTTGACAAGTAAAACTATACGCGACATAATCAAAATGTCATGTTTGTACGGACAAAGAGCTTTCGCCGAAAAGACGGTCAAAGGGAGAGTATCTGTAGATACTTAAAGCCTGTCGTGAGAATGGCAACATTCACCAATATGTTTTCCCATCCGCGGTAATTCATCGTTCTGGACCACCGACGAAAATCAAAAAGACGGCCAGAAAAAAGTGAGACAAGATAACCTCACCTTGATGCAGCGCAGAGAAAGCCAAACAGTTTGAGGAGCAGAAAGCCCATGAAGCATTTCAAGGTTGTTGTTACTGATTACCCGACACAGTATGATTTTCAGGTAGAAAAGGAGATTCTCGCCGTAATCGGTGCAGAACTCTACACCGTCGATTGTCGAACAGAACAAGAAGTGCTCGATTGTTGTCAGGATGCCGATGCGGTGATGACGGTGTATGCCCCAGTGGGTGCACGTGCGGTTGGGGCGTTTAGCCGGTGCAGGATTATCGCGCGTTATGGCGTCGGCGTAGATAATATAGATATCCCTGCGGCAACCAGACGGGGCATTGTGGTTGTAAATGTACCCGATTACTGCATGTATGAAGTTGCTCTGCATACTGTATCTTTAGTGCTCTGCCTCAGTCGGAGAATCCTCATCTTACATCACGAGGTAACCGTGAGGCACAATTGGGATGTTGCGGCAGCCAAACCCGTCTTTCGCCTGAAAGGACAGACCCTGGGTCTCGTGGGCTTTGGTAGGATTGCACAGGTTGTGGCTGACTTGGTAAAGGGCTTTGATTTGTCTATTCTTGCCTTTGATCCCTATGTCAACCGTGACGTTGCTGAGGTTCGCGGAGTTCAGCTGGTCGAGCTCGAAGACCTCTTGGTGCGCTCGGATTTTGTCTCCGTTCATGCGCCCCTTACCGCCGAAACCAAATACCTGATTGGAAAATCTGAATTACAAAAAATGAAGCCCACGGCATTTCTCATTAACACAGCAAGAGCAGCAATTGTCGATCAAAAGGTACTGTACCAGGCTCTCAAAAATGGCTGGATCGCTGGTGCGGGATTGGACGTTCTGGAAGAGGAACCACCCAAAGAGAGTAATCCCTTGCTCAGCTTGGATAATGTGGTCATTACGCCCCATGCCGCCTCCTATTCGATACAATCCTACCAGGAGGTACGCGAAAGGGCTACCCAGGAAGTTGTTCGGGTTCTTTCCGGCAAGTGGCCCAGGCCGATCGCATTTCTTAATCCTGAGGTTAAGAACCGCGTATGGTGGGCAAAAAGCAACCATTAATTACTAAAACGCGAAATATCACGATATCGGATACCCGCCGTATTCATACGCAGCATCGTACATGGCTACAATATTCTCTGGCGGGACATCGGGCTCAAAACTGTGAGCCGGTCCTAAAATATAGGCGCCGCCGGGGGCGTAGGTTTTTATGGTATGTCTAACCGCCTCTTTGATCTCGTCCGGTGTTCCGTTGCACAAAAGCTCCTGGGTGTCAATCCCTCCACAAAAGGTGAGGTCTTTACCGAATTCCTTTTTGAGTCGCCAGGGTTCCATATGCTTAGCTAATGGCTGCACGGGATTTAAGATTTCCACCCCGTTCTCAATGAAATCCGGGATAACCTCATACACTGAACCGCAGCTATGTCGGTAGATTTTTGCACTCGTATATTTCTTGATGTGGGCAATCATCTTCTTTTCATACGGCTTAATGAAGGTAACATAATCTTTGCGAGAGCAGAGAAGACCATTTTGAGTGCCCATATCACCGTAGGTAGCAACGATGTCCACGTAATCACCAAGGGGTCCGATGAAATGCTCCACAATCCCAAACCCCACTTCTAGGAGCCTGTCGGCAAGCGCAAAGAAAAAGTCCGGATCTAATTTCATGTCCAGAAAGAACTTGTCCCATCCACTGAGCAGGGCATACATCAAGAAAGGAAAGGCCAGAAGATTATCGACGACGATAACATAATTGGTGTTTTCTCTCAAATCCTTAGCTTCCTCTATTTTGCCCACAGAAAGTTTATGAAAATCATTAGGGGAGGGCCAGTATGGGTAGTGTTTGAGCTCCTTCTTGCTCATACACTGCTTGAGAGGAAAATAAAATACGTCATCGAAATAACCCATTTTTTTTACCCTCAAACCGCAATATACTCCCAAAACGGTTTTTGTTCCGTCAGCCTTCACCACAACTTCCGGAGCATTAGGGTCTATCCGCCTAAAATCAGAGTGAAACCGTTGGATTACCCGCTCATCAATATTCATTACCGAGTTGAAGGCAAAAGAAAGCTTCGGCTTCTCGTAATTCTTTATTCCTAGATAGTGGCAGAGCTTGGTATAGTTCTTCCCATCGGGCGGACACTCTAAGATGTCGGTAGAAAGTGTGGCCCCAAAAATAATCGGGACTCGATCCGGTTCTTGGTGACCAATTGCAGTAAGAACCCTTTCTCGTGAAGTACATTCTTTCATTTGTTTTCTTCCAAACCTCCTCGGGGATTACCGAGGTACCAGCACCTGGTCGACGAACTCTAGTAACCGCTTCTAACTGATGGAGAGAAGTTCACTATCCGCACGGTCTCATTCTTTGACCGCCCCCGCGGTGAGCCCCTGGATGATGTACTTTTGGCCCAGGAGATACATAGTTAATATCGGAATCAACATTAAGACTGCTCCAGCCATGAGCTCACCCCACAGGTATACATCTCCCAGGATTCTTTCTGAAAGCCACATAGGTGTGGTCTTCTTTGATTCGGTACTTATGAACGTGAAGGCATAGAGCAGTTCATTCCAGCTCAACAGGAAACAATAAACGGTGGCTGTTATCACCCCCGGGAGAGCTACGGGAAGAATCACCCGAAAAAGTGCTCCTATCCTCCCACAGCCGTCTATTCGTGCCGCCTCTTCCAGCTCTCGGGGAATAGTGCTGAAATATCCGGTGAGAAGCCAAGTCGCAAAAGGAACGCCAAATACAGGATATACGAGTATTAAAGAAGAGAGTTTATCCGTCAGGCCAAAAAAGTTAATCACAATCAGTAAAGGAATGAACAGTACCGCTGCAGGAAAAAGGTAGACAAACAAGATCATTTGACTGACTGCCTGACGTCCTTTATAACGAAAGTGGGATAAGCTATACGCGGCTAGTATGGCGATCAGCATCGAAAAGCCGGTTGCAGACATGGCAACCATCAAGCTATTTTTGTAGTACACAGAGAGCCCTTCCTTTACTATATTAACATAATGGCCAAGATACAGGGTGCGGGGAAAAAAAGTGGGGGTACGGCTATAAATCTCAGCGGTGGTTTTTAGTGAAGTAAGAATCATCCAGTACAAGGGAAAAGCAATGATAAAGACGAGCATACCGAGGCCGAAACAGAAAAAGATTCGCCCCAGAGGCTTCCTGGTTCTTAGTGACATCACCACATCACCTCTCTCTCAATACTATTCTCGACGTTATCAGAATTAACCCTACAAGAAGAGGAAATACCATTACGGAAAACGTAATGGCCTGTCCGATATGTTGACCTCTAATGCCGATCTCATAGACAAAGGGCACCATGATCATACTATGATACCCTGGGCCTCCTCTGGTCAAAAGATACACGATCTCAAAATCATTAAACGTCCAGATGGTAGAAAGAAGTATCGCAATCATGGCGATACTTCTTAGTGCCGGCAGCGTCACGTACAAGAAACACTGAAACGTGTTAGCCCCGTCAATTTTAGCTGCCTCATATGACTGTCCAGGAACGCTCTGGAGTCCAGCTAACAGAAGAATGCCAAAAAAGGGAAATCCTCTCCAGACATTGACCGCAATAACTGAACCAAGGGCTAATGAACTACTTGAAAGCCACGGGACCGGACCTACGTTTATCCGCACCAGAAAGAAGTTAAAGACACCAACTAAATCATCATATAGCCATCGCCACGTAAAGCAGGTCACTACGGTGGGAAGAATCCAAGGAATCAACAAAAAACCCCGAAAGAAATTTCTCCCCCGAAAATCCCGGTTTAAAAGAAGTGCTGCTCCTAACCCCAGAACAAACTTCAAAGTAATTGACACAGACGTATAAACAAGTGTGTTTTTGAGGACTTTGAAAAAATCTGGATTTCTCAGCCAATAGATGTAATTACCCAGTCCGATAAATTCCGCCGGCATCCCGATGTTCTTTTTCTGAAAGCTGAGCCAGATGTTAATAAAAAAGGGAAATAGGATCATCCCCATGACATAAAAAAACACTGGTAAAATAAGGATGACTCCTAATCTTCGTTCCTCGGTACCGACTTTCACTAGTTATGTTTTACTCACTTCGCTGATGTTAATAAAAATAACTGCGGAGGAGTAGCCCTGTGTATAGAGGCTACTCCTCCGTCACTCCGGTCTTTCATGCGTTACGCACACTTTCTATTCCCAGCGTGCATAGATCCCTTTGGCCTTTTCAAAACCCCACTCAAGGGCTTGTTCGGAAGTCCACCCCTCTACAATGACTTTCTGGATCATGTCCGACAGAACATAACCGGCGAAAATCTCGCCGGCCGCTGCAGTGGGAGGTCCGGGCCATCCTTCGTAAACTCCATATTTTGCACCCATTTCCGCAAATGCTTTCTTATAAGGATCTTTCCAGAAGGGATTGTCCAGTAAAGCCGGATATACAGGTTGGATTTGGCCTCCCGCCTGCTCGATCCATCCCTGATACCGGACGGGCTCCATTATGAACTTAATGAGCTCTTTAGCAATCTCGGGGTATCGTGTTGCTTTGTTTGCCACAATGGCATGAGGGGAGACGTCACTAAACCTTCCTGCAGGACCTTCAGGGATGGGCGTAATCGCGGTGTTTTCTAGTAGAGCTGGGTCATTCTGCCTCATGTAATTGTATACACTGGCAGTGTTCTGTATCCCGGCAGCCCATTTTGTTTGATAAGCCCTGTTGTTACTGCCATCATCCCAGGAAGCAATCCCGCGGGGCATAATGCCCTCTTCGACCAAACCGGCTATATACTTGACCGCCTCCAGGGTTTCCTCCGATTTTAAGACCAGATTTCCCTCCTTATCCGCTACTGACCCTCCGTAAGACCAGATAACAGTGTTAATAAATTTCTCTCCGTCCGTCGCCGGCCTTCCCAGGGCGGTGGCAAATCCGTAAAATGAGCCTCCCTCGGTAATTTTTTTTGCCGTATCCTTGAGCTGATCCCACGTGTCAGGAACTGATAATCCCAGATTTGCCAGAATATCCTTTCTCCAATAATGAGCTTCTGCACTACTATGCAGTGGAAGACCAATCTTCCTCCCTTCTGCGGTAACAGCGTCGCTTAGCATGGGCGACAAAAGAGATTTTGCATTCATTTCACTAAACACATCCGTAATATCGAGCAGTATCCCCATATGCTCAAACTGAATAATGTTACTGATCCACATTTCGGATACATCTGGAAAAGTTTTGGCTTCTACCGAGGCCATCCATTTCCGAAACAGCTCTTCCGCGGGAATGAAACTAACGTTTACTTTTACTCCCTTGCTCTGCTCAAATTCTTTTATCTGGTTGGCCATATACGCGTTCTGTTCTTTGACAAAAGACCTCCAGAACCACACGTTCAAAGTTGGCTTTTCTTGGGCTAGTACGGAAATGAACTGCCCTAGCACTACGAAGACGACAACAGTACTTATGAGAAGACAACCCCATTTCTTCTTTTGAACCATTTTAACCCTCCTCCCTTAAGACCTGGTTCGCTCTTTCCTCAAAGCCCCTAGAGAGACTAATCTTTCAACACTTCTCTCTTTGCAAAGTTTTCCTTTCCCCCAGCCAATGGCCCCATTTATTTTCTATTTCTCACCTCCTCCTGGCCCTATTTTTGGCCTTTCTTTTTAGATAAGGATCTAACTTCATTATTAATTATTAGCAAATTTCTTTTGTCTGTCAATACCTCAAATTATTGGACATTCCCCAGTTTTGGTTTCCTTGACAAGAATTTTACTTTAATTACCATATAATAGAACATTGTTCGAAATAGGCGAACAAATATGAAGTCCGTAGAGAAGGCCATAGAAATTCTGGAGGCTTTGGCTAAAAGAGAGAATGGGATAGGAATAACTCAGTTAAGTCGAGAGCTGGACCTACCAAAGAGCACCATTCATCAAATTCTCTCCACCCTTAAAAGCGTAAGATTCGCAGAGCAAAATCCCGAGGATAGAAAATATCATTTGGGACTCCGGATTTTCGAGCTGGGCAACATTTTTCAATCGCAACTTCAACTTAGAAAAATAGCCTATTCTTACTTGTATAATATAAGCGGAAAGACCAATGAGACAACCTACCTGGTAGTTCTGAAAGATAACAGGACAGTTTACATAGACTGCGTGGAGTCAACGGCAAGGCTGAGGGCGCATCCTCTTTTTGGAATAAGAGTTCCTCTTCATTGTACCGGCGTGGGTAAAGCCATAATGGCCTTTTTGCCGGAGCAGAAAATAAATGAAATTATCCATGAAGATGGGTTAGAAAGATTTACCGAAAATACTATTACTGATCCCCAGATACTTAAACGAGAGCTAAAGGAAATTAGGAAAAGAGGATATGCAATTGATAATATGGAACATGCGGAGGGGATTCGCTGTGTGGGTGCCCCTATAAGAAATCATCGAAAGGAAGTTTTTGCTGCCATCAGTGTTTCTGGTCCTTCTCAGAGATTTGATCCTCCAAGGATACCGGCTATAGCTAAATTGGTTATTGAAGCATCTGAGGAAATTTCAAGAAAAATGGGCTATAAAAAACAAAATATGCCTGAGGCCTAAAAAATCCAGCAAAGGGGGTGATGATCTATATCACAGGCATACGACCTTAATTTAGGCCTTATCAACAACAGAAAAATTTATTAAAGGAGGTATCTGAGATGAAAGGATGGAAGATTATCGTCGTTTGTATTCTTGCAGTAGGACTCCTGTCTTCCGCAAGTTTTGCTCAGGAGAAGACCTATACCCTCCGCTTTAACACGGTAGCCGGACCTAAGGAACCTCAGACTCAGGCTATGAACAAGTTTGCCGAAGTAGTTGAGGAGTTAAGCGCAGGTAAAATCATAGTTAAAGTTTTTCATTCTGGTGCGCTCGGAGATCAAAAGACAGCTCTTTTGGGCATTATGCGAGGGACCTTAGAGATGACCAGTGATGCCAGTCCTGCCTGGTTTGCAGAGCTCTGTGATTATCCCGAGATAGGTGTTTTAGAAACACCTTACGCCTTCAGAGATCTCGACCATCTCTATAGAGTTCTCACTGGGCCAACAGGCCGGAAGTATTGGGATGAGCTTACCAAATCTGGATTGCGAGTTCTCGACATATGGTACCTCGGTACCCGTGAATTAAATCTGACCAAGAAAGCTGGTGTGGTGCGAAGGCCTGAAGGTCTGAAGGGAATTAAGTTAAGGATGCCCAATGTAGAAGCCTGGCTTGATGTAGGAAGAGCTCTTGGAGCAGAGCCTACACCTTTGGGATTTGGAGAGGTTTATATGGCTCTAAAAACCGGAACTGTAGATGGTCAGGACAACCCTCTTCCCACAGACTACTCGGCAAAGTTTTGCGAAGTAACTCATTACATCATCCTTACTGACCATATGATTGGTTTTATCACACCGGTAATCAACGAAAAGCTGTGGCAGAGTATGCCTGAAAAGTATCGGGTTTATATCAAAAAAGCTATACAGGTGGCTCGATTCTACCAGAACAGAATAGTACTGGAACAAGAGGCTAAACTCCTAGGGAAGTTTGTAAAGGATTATGGAATGGAAATAATCATCCCGGACAAGCAAGCTTTCATGGAAAATGTCAAAAAGTTCTACAGCCAGCCCAAGTTCGATAAAAAGTGGGGGAAAGGGATTTACGCCAAGATTCAAGCTATAGAATAGGCGGTAAGCTTGCCCCGGGGAAGGTCTTTCTTTGTTGCCTCTTCCCGGGGCACTTATTACTCTAATAAGGTAAGAGTGTATGAGAAGGATTTTCAAGAAGATATTCGATTTGCTGGAGGTTCACCTGGCAGTCTTAATTTTTCTGGTTTTAATTTTCTCCGTGGTAATCCAGGTTTTTTCTCGATATGTCCTCAACCGACCTTTACCACGCCTCTTTGAGCTATCTATCTATAGTTTCGTCTGGGTTATCTATCTGGGTGCTCCTCTGGCAAAACGGTATAGAAGACACATTCGCTTTGATATTCTTTACCGTAAATTCCCCAGAAAAGTGCAACTCCTCATCGATATAGGTTTTGATATATTAACCAACGCAGTGCTTCTCCTAATCTTGATTCCCAGCATAGAATACACTGCCTGGAACTACAGAATAAAAGCCTCATCTCTGCGCATACCCTGGACTTACCTTCTGGTATGCTTTCCCATATTTATTGGACTTCTTTTCATTCATAACTCTGTCTGGATCTATACTTATATACGAGAGCTTTTGGGAAAGAAGGCATCCATTAAAGAGGTTCCACCATGGCAGTAGCTGTTTGGCTGATAGTTTTTGCCGCTGTTTTTGCTGTGGGGTATCCTATTGCTCTGGGAATGCTCATAAGTTCAGCTCTTTATTTTTTGTTATCCGACATAAGCCTCGCTACCCTTATGGATATAATGGTCATAAAATTCGAGAATCAATTTGTCCTCCTGGCTGTTCCTCTTTTTATTTTTACCGCTAAAGTTATGAATGCTGGCAAAGTAACTGACCGGGTTTTTGATTTTGCCAAAACTTTGGTGGGTCCGCTTAAAGGAGGATTGGGTCATGTGAATATTGTAGCAAGTATAATCTTTGCTGGAATGACCGGTTCTGAAATAGCTGACGTTGCTGGTCTGGGAGCTGTGGAAATTAAGGCCATGAAAGATGGAGGTTACGATGGTCCCTTTAGCTGTGCCGTTACCTGTGCTTCAGCTACCATAGGACCTATTATTCCCCCCAGTATTCCCATGGTTATTTACTCTATGCTTTCAGGTACATCAATAGGATACCTCTTTCTGGGAGGGTTTATTCCTGGGCTTATCCTGGGAGGAGTTTTGATGCTTCTGGTTTATATCATTTCCGTTAAGAGAAACTATCCTTCCGAAAAAAGGGTCTCCTTCAGGGAATTCTTGAAAAGCCTTACCAAATCTTTTCTTGCTCTTATGGCCCCGGTACTCCTCCTGGGCGGGATCTACGGAGGGGTCTTTACTCCAACAGAGGCAGCAGGCGTAGTGAGTGCCTACGCATTAATTCTTTCCTTAGTTGTCTACCGAACAGTTGGTTTAAAAGCACTTTACAAGATTCTTATTGATACAGTAGTAAGCACCGGATTTATTACCTTTCTTATAGCCGGCGCCTTCGTATTTGGTTATGTGATAGCAAGGGAGGAAATACCGGTTCTAATCACCAATGGTTTTATAAGTTTGGGGTTAATGGAAAGCAAGTGGACTGTACTTCTCTCTCTTAACGCACTATTTTTGATTTTGGGTTGTTTTATTGATGTTTCAGCTATTTTATTGATAATTGTACCCATTGTTCTACCTCTGGTTGAAGCTGCAGGAATCGACCTGGTTCACTTTGGAGTTATAGCTGTCTTCAATTTAATGATCGCCCTGGATACACCACCTTATGGTGAAACTATTTTTATTACCAGTGCCATCAGTGGAACTCCTTTCCCTGATGTTGTGAAGGAAATGCTGCCATTTATAGCTTTTGAAATAGGTGCCCTCATGATATGCACCTATATTCCTGACCTTGTTCTCTGGTTACCCCGATTAGCCGGTTATCTGGGGTAGAGTTGGAAGAATTTGACTACTCAGAGAGAATAAAATGGATATAAATCAAATTAACCATGATTTGGTGGAGCATCTTTACCAGGGTTTGGAGGAGGTTTCCAAGCAGCGAGTTGATCAAGCTATATCTAAAATAGTCCAAGCTAAAGAAAGAGGGAGAAAAGTCGTTGTGGTAACAGGAAGTGGACCAAATATACACGAAGGTGTCACCACCTTAATAGCAGAACTCATCAAGAAAAAAATTGTTGATGGTGTCATCACAAGCTCTGCTGTGATAGCTCACGAAATGGCAGGTAGTCTTGATAAGGTTAAAAGATTAGACGGTAAAAAACTGGGCATTTGTGAAGATGCGCTACCTAAGGGATCAGTATTTGAAATCACGCTTATGGATAAAGAGACACTCGAGCAGATAAAAAGGGAAATGTTGGTAGATGTTGAGCTCATAGAGAGAACCCTGGGATTACCAGGAGATGTAATAATAAAAGCAGCAGGTAATATGGGTTATCCTATGGGTCTTAGAACAGAGAGAATTGCCCGAGAGGTGGAATCTCTTGCCAGACTAACCGGTAAACCATTCGAGTACATATCTGGACTGGGAGCTGATGAGAGGACAATGATAGGAACAGGGGTAAGAGAGAATATCCCGGTAATAGTTTCTGCTGTCCAGTTAATTGGGGGCGGTGTGGTAGGTCTATCCATAGGCGACAGCATTTCATTTAAACAACGAAGTGCTATGGTTGCAAGCATTTTAAATGGTGCAGATGTTATAGTTGAGTCAGGAGTGGCGCTAACACAGGAGATTCACGATGGACCTTTTGAAACATACACCGGTCATGGAATCTGGTCAGCCTGGGAGGGGGCTAAAACATTCAGCCTCAAGGGTAAAACACTGATAAGAATTGACCTCGACCCTAATTTGGAAAAGGCATGGCAAATGGAAAGAAAGGGTGGAAGTGTCCAGAAGGCTATCGATGAAGGATTACCAAAGACAAAGTTTCTCGAGGTTCCCTTTAGAATGGAAATGTCAGGTTTCGCCCGCCTGGAGGATAGTATTCCCATAAGGGAAGATCTTGGAGTTGTCTGGCCAGTTATAACCCTTAAGGTGAGCGAGAAACTGGGAATATCTTTGGATTTTCTTTCTTATCCTCAAGAAACATCAGCTGGAAAAAAGATGAAGGAATGGATAGTTAATAATGTAAAGATTCTTAACAGGGAACTTATGTATAAAAGGGTTAAGGAAATACAAGAAGTTAATTAGAATCGCTAAAAAAGAGAAAGTTAGATGCAAGCATTGGGTGTAATTCCGGCAAGATACGGGTCCACAAGACTTGAGGGAAAACCGCTGGTTGATATTATTGGAAAACCGATGATTCAACATGTCTACGAAAATGTTACCAGATCCTCTATTCTGGATGATGTGATAGTAGCAACTGACGATTCTAAAATTAAGAAGGTCGTTGAGGGTTTTGGAGGAAAAGCAGTCTTGACTTCACCTGACTATACTACCGGGACAGATAGGGTGGCAGAAGTTGCCAGAAATCTGGATGTTCAGGTGGTAGTAAATATTCAGGGAGATGAACCATTCATTAATCCAGAGATGATAAACGAAGTTGCTGAACCACTCCTTAGAGATAAAAATATTCTTATGGGTACTCTGATGCACAAGATAAAAAACGAGGAAGATTTATCTAACCCCAATGTGGTTAAGGTAGTAACCGATAAATCAGGTTTTGCCCTGTATTTTTCCCGCTCTCTAATTCCCTATCTCCGACACTCTGAAGGACATCGTGCCTTCGAACACATTGGTATCTACTCTTATCAGAAAGATTTTCTTCTTAAATTTGCCGAATTGAAACCCACATCCTTGGAAACGTCCGAGTCTCTGGAGCAATTAAGAGCATTAGAAAATGGGTATAGAATAAAAGTTGTATTGACAAAACAGAAATATATTGCTCTCAGTGTGGATACGCCTGAGGATTTAGAGAAAGCAAGGGTTTTTGCAAAATCGCTGAGAGAAAAAGAGGGAGGTTTTTAAAAATGTTAACCTGGGAAGGAGTAATTGCTGCTATTGTAACATCTCTAAAAGACGAGGGGGAAAAAATCGATACCCAAGCGATGCGCTCTTACTGTGATTTCATTGTGCAAAAAGGGGTACAGGGTTTGTTTGTTGGAGGGACGACTGGCGAGGGACCACTTTTATCTTTGCAGGAACGAAAATCAATCGCTGAAACAGTAGTCGATCAGGTTAAAGGTAAAACCCGGCTAATAATCCAAACCGGATGTATCACAACTGATGAGACTATTGAGCTTACTCGACATTCCCGTAGTGTTGGAGCAGATGCAGCAGGAATAGTGCTTCCCTACTTTTATCATTTGGATGACGATGCATTGTTTAAACATTTTTTTAAAATAGCTAATGCTGTGCCGGGATTCCCCCTTTTTATTTATAACATTCCTCAATGCACCTGTAATAATGTGAGCCCTCGACTATTTGAAAAACTCCTTGAAAAGATAGAAAGTCTGGTGGGTATAAAAACGAGTAACCCCGATATTTTTCAAATTCAGGAATATGTGCGCCTTGCAGAAGATAGATGCTCGGTATTTGTAGGATGTGATGGCCTTATTCTGGTTGGCTTATCCGCCGGTGTGCGGGGGATAGTTTCAGGGAATGCCTCTGCCTTTCCTGAACCTTTTATAAAGATTTATCAGGCTTTTGAGAGGGGGGAGCTTGAAAAGGCTCGAGAATACCAGTTATTTATAGACAAGTTGCGAAATGTGTTGGGGGATGGGTGTTATATCGCCTCGTTTAAAAAGGCTTTGGGTTTTAGAGGGATAAAAGTTGGCAGCGTGAGAGAACCTAATAGGGAGTTTTCAGCCGAGGAAACAGCTGAGCTAAGGGAATCCTTAAGAGAACTGGGGGTAGTTCAATAGTTTTGACCTCGGGTTTTTCAAAAATGAGTTTTAAGGTTTTAGTTACCGATCTTAGACATGTAAATATTGAGAAGGAAAAACAAATCCTATATTATCTCAAGTTGGGGAACGTGAGTAAAATGATTATGAAGGGTGAAAACCTGACAATTATTCTCTTGGGCCAAAACTGCGATTAAACAGTCGGTTAAGGGGATAACGGTGCCTTTTCTTTGTAGTTCAAAGGATAACTTTCCCACCTTTTCCCAGGTTTTCTCACTTTCCTTTAGTAGGGGAAGTACCTTCAGGTTTTTCCTTAACAATTCGAACTCGGCGTCAGTTTTCGCTCCTTGAAGGAGCTCAGCTAAGATTATTCCAGTGACGCATACCGCCTCCATCTCCAGGAATTCAGCCAGCCTCTGAGCGTATTCTGATTCTGGGCGATTAAAATATTCCACCCAAATAGAAGTATCCACCAGTATTCTTTTATTCATCTTTTTCCATTTCTCTCAATTTTCTCCAATTCTCCTTCAAAGAGATTTTGCCCCGTAGATTAATAAGTGCCTCCAGTCTCTTTCGGTGAATAAATTCCTGCAAAGCTCGGTTAACTGCTTCGGTTTTGGTCTTAGAGTCAGTTAGATTGATAACTTCCTTTATAAGATCGTCTGATAAATTTAAAGTGGTCCGCATCTTTCCCTCCTTCATATAATTTGCTTTATATTATATGATATTTTTGGTCATCTGTCAACCCCTTTTTTATACATCAATTATTTGTATTTCTTATGTCATTCATATTTTTAGAGAAGCCTGGTCCAGGAGGATCCACAAAAATTACGGGTCAACGAGGAAATTATTTATTGCACCTCAAAGAATAAGTGAGGGGGGTTGGGTAGGAAGCCCCCTTTCTATTAGGAATAAAAGAAAGTGCAAAAATAGAGAGTTTATGGCTGTAAAAAGGTGTGTTTTGGGTAGAACTGGATGCGGTGAGGAGATGAGGCTAATGTGGCAGGGTCTTACCTGCTGGCCAGGTGGGTTAATATTTTTTCATGCTGTAGGCAGACATCGTTTTTACTGGTAAGTTGAGCCCGGATGAGGTCTTCCTGCCAGTGGGCATTGTAGAGGCGGCAGTTTTTGTTCTCACAGAAAGGATTCCCGGTGATATGAAAGAATAATGCTTGCATCACATATCCTTTCGTAACCTCGGTTAACCGAAGATCATTATAATCGATGAACCTTCCTTTGAATTCCTCTTTTAAAGTGAGCAGGCTGACTCCCAGTTGTTGTTTCAGGTAGAAATCCCTGGGTTTGGCCGGTGCCTCAACCACTCCCGTGGTGGAAATGAGAGAAGGAAAACCATAAACACTCACCCGGGCGTGATAGCGATGATCATCCTCACTCCAGGTGCCAAAAAGCTGATTGGTGAAAACGATGTGGCAATGATCGAGGCTAAGTTCCTCCTCAGGGACCAAGGGAGAAAGGAGAGCCAGGAGTTCTAAGCCATCATACAAGATGCCAAAGGATTTTACTTTGCCGTAAAGAAGTTTTTTTCTTTCATACTCAACTTCTCCTTCAAGA